>JAJYNP010000308.1 GCA_021786265.1 Chloroflexota bacterium | reverse complement strand
CGCCTACTCCGGCGGCCTCGACACCTCGGTCGCCGTCGCCTGGCTCCGGGAGACGATGGACGCCGACGTCGTCACCCTCACCGTCGACGTCGGCGGCGGTTCGCTCCGGGAGGGCGTGCAGCGCCGGGCGATCAGCGCCGGCGCGTCCCGGGCCTACGTGCTCGATGCGCGCGAACGGTTCGTGGTCGACTACTGCTTCCCCTCGATGCAGGCGAACGCGCTCTACCAGGGCGTGTACCCGCTGGCCACGGCGCTGGCGCGGCCGCTGATCGCCCAGCTCCTGGTGGAGGTCGCCCAGCGGGAGGGCGCGGACGCGGTGGCCCACGGCTGCACCGGCAAGGGGAACGACCAGGTCCGCTTCGACGTCGCCGTGCACGCCCTCGATCCCTCGCTCGAGGTGATCGCCCCCATGCGCATCGGGATGGGGCTGTCGCGCGACCAGGAGATCGAGTACGCGCAGGCCCGCGGGATCGAGGTGCCCATCACGAAGGCCTCGCCGTACTCGATCGACCAGAACATCTGGGGCCGCTCGATCGAGACGGGCGTCCTGGAGGACCCGTGGACGGCACCGCCCGCCGACGTGTACGCCTGGACGGTGGATCCCGGCAAGGCGCCGGCGGTCCCGGCCGAGGTCACCATCGGCTTCGAGGGCGGCATCCCGGTGAGCCTGGACGGCGTGCGCCTGTCGGCGGTCGAGCTGATCGACCAGCTGGGCGCGCTGGCGGGAGCCCACGGGGTCGGCCGGATCGACCACGTCGAGGACCGCCTGATCGGCATCAAGAGCCGGGAGATCTACGAATCGCCAGCCGCCGTCGTGCTGGTCGCCGCCCACCGTGCCCTCGAGGGGCTCACGCTCTCGAAGGAGCAGCTGCGCTTCAACCGGCTGGTGAGCGACGAGCTGGCCCAGGCCACCTACGACGGCCTCTGGTTCAACGCGCTGCACCGCGACCTGCGCGACTACGTGCGGTCCTCCCAGCGGGTCGTCTCGGGCGAGGTCCGGGTGCGCCTGGACCACGGCTCGCTCGCGGTGGTCGGACGGCGCAGCGACCTGTCGCTCTACGACCGCGCGCTGGCCACGTACGATGCCGACGACGCGTTCGACCATGCCAGCGCGGTGGGGTTCATCAGGATCTTCGGGCTTCCGCTGCGGACCGAGGCCGCCCGGCAGGGCAGTGCCTGGGCTTGGACCACCCCGCTGGTGGATGCGCTGCCGGCGAGCGTGGTTTCGGCCGAGGTTGCCCGCCCGTAGGCGTGGCCCCAGCATGAGCGACCCATGATCCGTCGAGCGCGTCCGTCCGACGCACCCGCCATCCACGCGCTGATCCACCGCTACTCGGGCAGGGACCTCCTGCTGCCGCGCCCGCTCACCGACATCTACGAGCGGATCCGAGACTTCTGGGTGGCGGTGGACGGCGGGCAGGTGGTGGGCTGTGCCGCGCTCCGCATCTGGTGGCACGACCTCGGCGAGGTCCGCTCGCTCGCAGTCGCGCCGGAGGCCGAGGGGCACGGGCAAGGGGCCCGGCTGGTGGACGCCGTCGCGGCGGAGGCCACCCGGTTCGGGGTCACCAACCTGTTCGCGCTCACCCGAATCCCCGGGTGGTTCGCGCGGAACGGGTTCGTGGCGATCGACCGGGCCGTCCTCTACCACAAGGTGTGGGGCGACTGCGCGAGCTGCCCGAAGCGCAACGCGTGCGACGAGGTGGCGGTGGTGCGTGCGCTGGTCCCGGGGGCCGCCGACCGGCTGATCAATCCCGACCGGGACGTGCCCGAGCGCGTGGCGCACGTGGTGCCGCCGCGTGCCCCGGGGATGGCCGAGCGGCCCGGGCTGCCGGTCCTGCCCGTCTTCCTGCACGAGGACGGCTGACCGCGCGGCGGAAGGTCAGGCGAAGAGCCACTCCGCGATATCACCCGGCGACGGGATCCGGCCGGCGCTCACGACCTTCCCGTCGATCACGAGCGCCGGGGTGCTCATCACGCCGTAGGCGATGATCGTGCGGTAGTCCTCGACCTTGAGGATCTCGGCGTCGACGGCGGCCATGGCCACCGCCTGCCGCGCGTTGGCCTCCAGGCGGCGGCAGTTCGCGCACCCGGGGCCCAGGACCTCGATCTTCTTCACGGGGTGTGGCTCCTTCGGTGGGGCAGCCGGCCGCGCTCGCGGGCGCGTGCCGGCTTCAGGCGATGATCGCGTTGAACAGGTAGCCGATGCAGAGGATCCCGATCGTCACCACCGTAGCGAAGACCGCGATGAGCTGCGGCTTGATGACCTTCCGCAGGATGATGAACTCGGGCAGGCTGATGGCAGTGATCGCCATCATGAAGGCGAGCGTGGTGCCGAGCGGCATGCCCTTGCCCAGCAGCGCCTGCACGATCGGGATGGTACCCGCGGCGTTCGAGTAGAGCGGGATCGCGATCAGCACCACGATCGGCACCGCGAACGGGTTCGAGCGTCCGCCGATGGCCGCCACGAGCTCGGTGGGGGCGTAGCCGTGGATGAGCGCGCCGATCCCGATCCCGATGAGGAGGTAGGGGGTGATCCGGCGCACGAGATCCACCGTGTAGCGCCAGGCGTCGGTGATCCGGTCGCCCCAGGTGAGCTTTACCTCCGCCATCTGCCCGCCTGTCCCCTGCAGCTCCCAGACGTACGGCTCGACGTAGCGCTCCAGGTGCAGCGCGCCGATGATCAGCCCGCCCACGATCGCGACGGTGAGGCCGGCGGCCACGTACACCAGGGCGATCTCGGGTCCGAACAGCCCCCACAGCAGGACCAGCGCGACCTCGTTGACCATCGGCGAGCTGATCAGGAACGCGAACGTCACGCCCAGCGGGATTCCGGCCTCCACGAACCCGATGAAGAGGGGCACCGCCGAGCACGAGCAGAAGGGAGTCACGATGCCGAACGCGGCGGACGCCACGCTGCCGGCGAAGGTGCCGCGGCCGGCCAGCGCCGCACGAACCCGCTCGGGCGGGAAGAAGCTGCGGATCAGGGTCACCACGGTGACGATGCCGAGCAGGAGCAGGAGCACCTTGGGCACGTCGGCCAGGAAGAAGTCCACCGCCCCACCCAGGTGCGAGCCCCGCTCGAGGCCGAGCACCTGGTAGCTGAACCAGTCCGCCAGCGGCGACTCCGCGAACCAGGCGATGAGCCAGGCGATCACGCTGACGGTGACGATCACCGACAGCGGGGGTCGCCGGCCGCGGGCGAGCGAGAGCGTGGTCACGCGGAAACCTCCAGGAGCGCGCGCAGGGCGGCGAGCGCGGCCGCACAGGCCGCCTCGTCGCGCTCGTAATAGACGCGGCGCGAGTCGCCGCTCACCCGGCTGGCCTGCACCAGCCCGGCGTCGCGCAGGCGGGCCAGGTGGTTGCTCACGTTGTTCTGGCGCTCGCCGAGGGCGGCCGCCATCTCGCACACGCAATGCGGCCCCTCGCGCAGGATCGCCAGGATCCCCGCCCGGGTGCCATCGGCCAGCAGAGCCGCGGCCCCCAGGGGCGCCTGGACGTCGGGCGCCGGCAGCTCCATGCGCAGGTCCGGCAGCACGGGTAGCTCAGCGGACATGACGCACCTCCTCGCACGACGGCCGGCATGGGATGAAGCGGACGGACGCAATCAACATATCAGCAGGAAGTGTGTCAAGTGTTGGTGTGGTGCCACAGGCCCAGACAGCCCCCAGCCATGGGCCGCCCGGCAGGTATCGCGCCGCGGTTCAGCAGCTGCCCGAGGACACCAGCCGGCCGAAGTCGATCCCGAGCGTGGAACCGATCCGCAGGGCCACGCCGGGAAGGAGCGCCTTCGCCTCGTTGGTCGCGCGCAGGTATTCCATGATCGTTGGGTCGGCACGCACGGCGGCCTGCCCCACCCGGAGCGTGTTGATCTGCTCCTGGCTGGGGGCCAGCCCGCTGCGCTGCAACCGGCCCAGCGTCTCCTGCTGTTCGCGGAGATGGTCGAGGATCATCTGCGCGTTGAAGTCGCGGTCCAGGGCCGCCGCACCGGCACGGTATGAGGCGATCGCCGGCACACGTGCGAGCGCCTGTCCCAGCCCGGTCGCGGCCGCCTCCAACTTGAGATCAAGCATCGTCGGGTTCCTCTCTAGCCGCAGCAGCCGCTGCTGCCGCAGTTGGCGGCGAAGTCGATTCCGATCTCGCCGCTCACGATGGCTGCCGCCTGGCGGCACACGTCCGCGAGCGCGGCCTGGGCGGCGAGGTACCGGGCCACCGCGGGTGTATCGAACATCGCGGTCTGCAGGCGCTCGAGCTCCGCCTTGTGTTCATCGGTCAGAGTGCGGAAGGTCAGCTCGATGCGGAGGTCGTCCTGCCGGCGCTGGAAGGCATCCATCGCCGCCTGCGCGGCCTCGTCGGCGGCCAGGTCGCGGTCCGCCTGCGCGAGCGCCGCGAACTCGGCACTCTCGCGGAGCGCCGTGCCCAGCGCGTCCGCGGCGGAGTACGCCTGGAGCTCCAGGTCCCCCGCCCCGGCGGGCTGGATCGTGATGCGGTCGGGCCGCCCGCCGGACTGGTTGGTGACGCCCTGCGTCGCGGTCATTGTGCGCTCCTCATCTGCTTTCGGTGACACCCGTTCCGCATCAGGCAGCCGCGGTGACGGTGAACAGCCGGCCGGCCATCGTGGCCAGCCGGTCCAGGCCCGCCACCTCGCCATCGACCAGGGGGACTTCCATGATTGGCGCGTCGAAGCGTCGTGCGATCTCGGCGAGATACCGCTGCTGCATGCGGTGGCGTGCCATGGTGTACGGGGTGGTGCACACGTCCGCCGGCAGCACCATGTTGGCAACCACGAGCCCGAGTGGGATCCCGACGGTGCCGAGCTCGTCGATGGCCCGTGCCGCCTCGACGATCGGCGTCGCCTCGGGGTACATGACGAAGGCGAAGGTGCTCTGCCGCGGGTCGCGCATCATGTCGATCACGCGCCCGAAGCGGGCCTTCGCGACGTCGTCGGCCGCCGCGGTGTCGACCGAGGCGAAGACCTTGACGTCGAGCTGGCGGCTCCAGTCGATCGGGAGCTCGAGCAGGCGCAGGGTGTGCCCGGTGGGCGCCGTGTCGATCACGGTCACGTCATACGTGTCCCGGCTGATCAGGTCGATGAACCGGTCGAACGCGGCGATCTCTTCGGTGCACGGCGAGTCGAGCTCCTCGCGCATGGCCGCGATCTGGTCCTCGCCGCGACCGTTGGCGATCGCGTCGCCGATGACCCGCTCGATGTACGCGGCGGCGGCGGCCTTGGGATCCACGCGCGCCGCCCACAACCCCGGCACGCCGGCGACCGGCCCTGGCTCGGGGTCCACCGTGACGCCGAGCACGTCGCCGATGTGGGCTGCTGGGTCGGTGGTCACCAGCAACGTGCGCAATCCCTGCTGGGCCAGCCAGACCGCGGTCGTGCAGGACACGGCGGTCTTGCCGACGCCACCCTTGCCGGCGAAGAAGATGGTGCGCGGGCCGTCGTCGGGCATCAGGCGCGTCGTGGGCGCGTCCCGGTCTGGCCGCAGGGTTGGCAACCCGGACGCCTGGGAGGCCTCGTGCCCGAACACCGGACGCGCGACCCGGTCGTCCCGGAGCAGCGGGGCCACCGCGCGCAGGCGATCGATGCCCCGGACCTCGCCGTCGAGGAGCGGCACGTGGCGCGTCGGCATCGGGAGCCGCTGCGCGATCTCACCGAGGTAGCGACGCTGCATGTCAATCCGAGCGGCGAAGAACGGGTTGGATGCCTCTTCGGTCGGCAGGATGCCGTTCACGATCAGCTCGGTGGTCGCGATTCCCAGGCGCCCCAGGTCGGCGCTGGACCGCGCCGTCTCGCCGATGGCGGTCGCCTCCGGGTGCAGGACGAACACGAAGCGGGTCTGATCCGGATCGCGCAGCGCGGTGAGCGCGCGCTCGTACTTCGCCTTCGCCTCGCCGATCGCCGAGGCCGGGCCGATGCAGGTCTGACCGCTGCCGGCTTCC
>JAJYNP010000124.1 GCA_021786265.1 Chloroflexota bacterium | reverse complement strand
CCGGCCGCTCACGGGTGGTGCCTCGTCGCCGGTGCTGCCGCGGCTTCCAGCCGGGATCCCTCCCGACCGCGACTCTCTGGAGCCCGTCCCCGACGTGGCGCGTTCCGTTCGGCGCCTTCGTTCTTTCTTTCGCTGAAGTGAGAATGGTGGGCGACACTGGACTCGAACCAGTGACCTCTTGCATGTCAAGCATACAGGCCGATGCGGCGTGGGTCGAGCGTGATCGTGCTCGCCGCCAGATGCGGCGTGGGCCCTGTTATCGCCTCGAATGTATCTACTGTTGTGATCGGCAACCAGCCTACTCGGCCCTCCTCCCCAAGCGCGCCGCAGACTTCAAACCTGACTCGACGCATCTTTCATGTGCTCTTCGAGCATCCGTCGGACAACCCGCAGGCGCCGAACATGGTCCCGGTGGAGGAGCACACCCTCAGTCCGAACGAGCGGTTCCCAGTCGTCTTCACTCGCCGACGCCTCCTTGACGTCGGTCAGGTACAACCATGGCTCCGCTTCTTTCTCTTCGCGAGCGAAGGTCTGGAGCACGCCAAAGAAGCGGCGGTCGTCGTCGGTCACGACCTCAATCGATAGGTGGTTCCGACAGGCTTCGTCGAGAACGTGATCCCAGGCGGAATCGATGAGCTCCCGCCGAAGCAGCCGCGTCACGGCAAATGACTGGTGGCCGACGAATCGCCACAGCAACACGAGGCCGATTCCAGCCAGGAGCGCTACGACCAGCTTGGCGGCGGGATCTTTTGTGGCGACATCGATCGCGAGGCTTACGAGAACGCTCCAGACGGTCCATTCCCATTCCGATCGCTTCCGTTGCGCGCCGAAATGCTGAAAGAGCTTGAGCGTCAGAAAGCCTGGAGCGAGCAGAAACGCCGCCTCACGCAGATTGTCGGGGTTCACTCCCCCTTCTTCGGAGGTTCACCGGATCCGCCGCCGCCGGTGTCGCCGCCGAGGTTGGACGGCTTGTCGACAACTCCTCCGCTCTTCTTGCTCCAGTCCGAACCGCCGTCGCGCTTCTCGATGATTACGCGCTTCGAGCTGCCATGGTCTCGCTTGGGCTGTTGCCGTGCCTTGTCAGTCATCGTGACCGCTCGGTTACTTGCGATCGCGGGGCGGGAACGGGTCGTTTCCTGGTTTCACCGTGTCGCTGTCGCGGATCAGCGCGTTTCGACCGTGGATGACCGCCTCTCCACCGCCCGTGTTGCCGACGATTTCCTTGGCGCGGCCGATCGCGTCGGACTGACGGTCGAAGTGGCCGCTTGACCGCTGCGCGCCCGGCTTCTTCACGTCCCAGCCGCCACTCGGGTTCGGCACAATGTGTCGCTCGTTCCGCGGCATGACCGATGACCCCTCCTCAGGGCTATTGCGAGGTCGCCGGGCCCGCACTCGGGACCGATCGGTCCCTCGCTTGGCACAGCAGTCTACCTCAGCCCGTCCCATTTAGAACGCACGTTCCCGTTGTCGTCTGGTTGCATTACGGATTCGAAGCTTGTGCTGCGGATAAGGCGAACAGAGACGTGTCAGCTTTTGAGCCGTCACCGTTGTTTGGCCATTCGGGGCTGCTGGCGGTAGCACGTATGATCGGGTCTCCAAGATCTGAGTTCGCTCACGGCTGTGCCGATGAGAAGGAGGGGGCATGGCCAGGAAGCCCGGCGAGCTGATCCCTGTGGGCCTGCGCTACGCCATCAAGCAGGTCCTCGCGACCACGCACACCTCGGATGAGATCGAGGAGCTCTTCGCGGCTTCCGGCTTCGAGGTTCCCGAGGATGAGTTCCGGTTCGAGGCCCCGAACCGGGTGGACCTCCTCGACGGACTCCATCGGCGCATCAGCTTCGCGGACCGCCACCAGGCTGAGCGCTATCTCGTCGTGGTCGGTCGCGCCCTGAACGACCTCGACCATATGCAGCGTTCGAAACGATGGGGCGATCCTGAGGCCGAGGGCGGGCAGACCCGCATCATCGCTGAGCTGGCGGACGCGGGCATCAAGCGCGCCGACGATGGCTCATGGGTGCTGCCCGACGGCATCCGGGTTAGTCGAGTCGACGAGTTCGAGGAGTCTATCGGCCTCGCTGCTCGGCAGCTTGCTCGCCACGATGCCGAGCCCGAGGAGCTGATTGGTGCCGGCAAGGACCTCGCCGAGGGCGCAATCAAGGCCGCCCTTGGTCTCCTCGCAGTCCCCTTTGACGAGAAAGGAAAGATCCCGGACCTCGCCGCCTTGCTGCACGACCACCTGACGAGGCGCGCAGTGACTCTGGGGCCAACCAAGGCCGCCCAGAACGCGACACTCAACATGCTCCGCGCCATCCCACAGAACATGGCCTCCATCCGCAACGCCGTGGGCACGGGGCACCCCCACGCCGGCGACCGGCCGCCGCATCGGCTCGGCGTGTTCGTCGCCGAGAGCGCGATTGTGTACGCGCGCTTCATCAGTGCCTGCGTGGCTGACCTGTACGCGCCCTGGCACTGATCCATCTGAGGCGTGGCTCATTCAGGATGGAGAGTAGACGCCCACCGACGTTTGATCGCCGATGCCGCACACCCCGGCGAGGCATGAAGCGCCACGCACGTGGTAGGCGAACCGGTCGACCTTCTTGGGGCAGCCTCGCCTACGCCTCATCCACCAGCTCGGACAGCGCCGAGAGGATGCGCTGCACGGCCCCGGGATTCGCTACGACCCCGTCGATTGAAAGCGATGGCCGCCGAAGGTAGTCCCTCTCCTCGAGCCCCGCGAGGCGCGGGGTGACGCCTTCGAGCTGCCGCAGCGAGCCGGCAAGGCCTGCCATTCGCTCAGTACTCACCCCTTTGCGACGGAGGTACTCGAAGTTCACGTCCCAAGTCGGGTTTGTCGACCGCGCGTAGCACGACCAGACCGCGACCCACTGACCCTCGACGTTGAACCATGCCGTCGTACTGGGGTACTGGTCCCCAAAGCCCCACGCGAAGCTCCCACCATGCCGGCCGACCCAGTCGAACAGGACTCGGATCGCGGCGACACCCTCAGCCGAGCATGCGGTCCCGAGGGCCGCGAACAGATCGGACTCGTCGATCGGGCCGCGAGTCGACGTCTTCTGCGGGACTGTCTCGACGCGGTCGAGCGCATCGCCGAGGAGCCGCAGGGCGATCTCGAGGCCCTCGCCATCCCTCGCGGTCATCACGACCCCGTAGAAGTTGTCGCGGGCAGTCGCGATGCCGTAGGTGTCGTGGGCCTCGGGCAACCGGTACTCGATCCTGACCTCCCCTGGACGAGGGTGGGCGTAGGCAACGACCTGCGAAAACCTCGGGTGCCGCACCTGGAAGTACCAGGGGTCCCCTTTGCTCTGCTGAGCGCGAAGGAAGGCGCCATCAAAGCCGAGCGCGCCGCCTGCGAATCGGAGCGCTGGCTCGGGCGCGCCGCCTGCCCGAAGCTCGACCAGTCGGAGCACGTCGTCCGGAATCCGATCAAGCCTCTCGATACCGAGCCGCCCGAGGGCGTCGCGGCGCTCCTTGGCGCTCTGGCCGAGGGCTCCAGCCGGCAGGAGCCGCCGCAGGGCCTCGAGCAGGCCCTCCGTGTCGTGGGCGAGTAGGACGCCGGGGTCCTCCGACCGCCCGAGCGCGGCGTGCACCGCTTCCAGCGTCACGCCCGGCAGCCACTTGGCGAAGGCCGCCGGCGACTTCCACAGCTTGAACGAGCCGCCCTCGGCCCACTGCGGCCACACGGTGAAGAGGTACACACGCTTGTCCGCTGGCGGGCTGACCATCACGCTATTGCGGTCCGGTCGCGGGTAGAGGCCGAGCTCCCGCGTGACCTCGATGATACGGCGGAGCTCCCCGCCCACCCCGATCTCGTCGGCGATGGCCAGCGGCGATGCGAACGCAGCGGGGTCTTCCGAGTCCGGCGGGCCTTCGAGCGACGAGCCCGGCGCCGAGTCGCCGGGAGTGACCTCGGTGGCCGCGGAAGCTTGCGCCTCGTCGTCCGGCCGCTGCCAGAGGCCCACGGCGACGGCAGCCAGCCGCTCGCCGCGCTCGGCGATCGCCGCCTCGTTCCAGGTCTCCGCGTTGCGGATGTCGGTCGAGATCCGCATGACGCTCAGCTCACGCAGCGAAGCGCGCTTCGCGATCCAGCCAGCGTTCGATGCCGACGAGTTGAGCTTGCCTGTAATCAGCGTGAGGTTCCCAAGCCGGTGCTTCGCCGCGTCGCGGTCGAGGCGCCCTTGGAACTGGTCCGCTCCCTCCGGCAGCGGCCAGTTGGCGGACCACTCCTGCGGCAGGACGTGCTCGATCGTGAGATCGGTGGGCAGCACGACCTTTTCCGAGAATGTCGTGTACATCGCCTGCTCAAGCGCCTCGAGCACCATCCGGAGGCGGCCGCGTGGGAGCACGGTGTAGGCGGGCAGGGTCCGGAGCGATGCCGAAACCTCTGCTGCCCGGGGCCAGAACTGGCTCTCTCCGGTCAGGCGGGCGAGGAAGTCCACGACATCCTGCCCGAGGGCGGTCCTGCCGCGCTCCTTCGCGGCGTCGCGCACCCGCTTCAGCAAGGCGAGGAACACCACGTTGTAGTTCTTCGTGGTCTGGCGGGCGAGCATCCGCCGTACCAGCCAGCTCTCAATCGCCCGCAGCGCGATGCGGCGCTCGGCCGGATCCGTCAGGCCCTCGGGCCCCAGGAGCCATAGCAGGGCCGGATAGGCCGTGGTGACCTCGAGCGTGTTCAGCCTGTAGAGGAACTGCCCGAGCTCACTGGAGCCAGGCTCCTTCTCAAACGTCTCGTACACACGGCCGTACCGCTCGAGGTCCGCCAACACGTCGGCCGCAAGCTTGTGTCCGGTCGCGAGGTACCGCTTGAACTCCGGGAAGAGCTGGTGCGAAACAACCTCGCGGTCACCCACCATCGCGAGCCAGTGGTTGATGAACGTGTCCAAGCGCGGGCGCTTCAGCCGGCCCTGCTGGATCTCCTCGCGCCACCAGTCCGTGTCAAGCACCTTCCAGTGCTGCTCGTACAGCGCGTCGACGTTGGTGCCCTGGATGGTCGCCGTCTGGAATAGGTGGTTCTTGACCAGATCAGCCGCGAGGAGCGGTGTCCCGCGAGCGTTCAGTGTCTCGAAGATGATCTGCGCGTTGTCGCCGGGATCCAAGTCGATCGTCACGACGACCAGGCGCTTCCAGACGGCCGTACTGAGGCCCTCAAGACGCCTACCGAAAACCCCTGGGTCGCCCCCCTCACCCGCCCAGTCGAGGATGGAGCTGCGGAAGAACCTGTACGCCTCGTGCATCCGGTGGCTCCCGCTCGAGGCCACTACGCCATCGCCGATGGCCTCCTGAAACGCGGGCTGGTCCCGCTGCGTTGGGAGGACCTTGAACTGGTCGCCGTCGCGCTTCACCAGGAAGCTCTCGTTGAACAAGAGCTTCTCGAACATCTGCCGCGGCCCGTCGAGCCCGCGCTCCACCGCGAGCGACCGGCCCGCGGCGATGAGGAGCTGGAGCGTCGTGAGGCGCTGCTGGCCGTCGATGACGGAGCGGGCGTCGATCATCCCGCTGCCAACGAGGGCCTGCTCGAGCACGACGGCGCCCAGGAAGTGCGGGATCGCGTCGTTCGCAGGCGTGTCGTCCAGCTGCCGGTCAGCGACCTCGCGAACGTCCTGCCAGAGGGGTTCCCACTGGAGGTCTCGGGTCCAAACGTACGGCCGCTGGTACAGCGGCACAACATAGTGGACGGGCTTCCCGAAGATGGCCGAAAGGTCGACGGTATCGGCTTTCACCTGCGACTCCGTTGGGTTTGCTCGGTCAACGATGGAACTCGAGGAGGCCGAGAGCGAACGCGATCCGCTTCTCGCTGGCGCGCTCGCAGGTGTGGTTCGCCGGGCCCGATCGTCCACGCGGTCAGTCTGGGCTCGCCGGCCCTACTCGCCGACATGGGCCTCGAACTCGAGGACGCCATAGCCGAAGACGATCCACGCCTCGCCGGTGGCATCGAAGCGGATGAGCAGCTCGGTGCTCTTCCCGGACGGGCGGACCGACAGTACAGTGCCCTCGCCCTTGGCGCGGTGCCGCACCCGAGCGCCCATCACGACCTCGGAGGGAGCGACCGCGGCCTCGGGCTGCCACGCCGGCCTCGGAGCCATCGCGAACAGGGAGGGCGTCGGCTCCGGGGTCGAGCGCGGCAGGCTGGCCGGGCTCGACTTGGCGGGCGGAGCGACAGGAGTGCGGACCGACCGGGCGGCCGGGGCCGCCTGCGGAGCCTGAGCGAGCACCTCGGACCACGGGACCCAGTAGCCGGGGTCCTCTCCCAGGCGCGGCTCGTGGGCCGCTCGCGGATCGCCGGGCGCCGGGTCGAGTCGACTGACGAACGGGCGGTCCCGCGTAGCGACCGCCATCGCGTCGTAGACGGCGAGGATGAGGTCCCGCATCCGGTAGTGGCCGTGCCGCTGCTCCTCGGCTCGGCGGACGATCGGGAAAGTCTCGAGGACATACTCGACTTCGTCGCGTGCAAGAGAGTAGAGGTGGAAGAAGGCGGCGTCGAGTTCCGCGCGGATGCTCTCGCGACGGTCGAGGTCCCAGGCGAATGGCGGGCCGGTCCAGCCGACGTCCCGGGCGAATGATCCGAGGTCGACCGAGGCGTAGGACAACTCAACAGCGCGCGGTCGGATCCACTCGCCGAGCGTCGAGCCGGGTGCCCAAGGGCATCCAGCGTGGTACCTCGCCGGATCGAGCACGGGCAGTTGCTCGAGCAGGTAGAAGTTGAGGTGCATGCCTGCAACCTTCTGACGGGCGAAGTAGTCGCACGCAAGGGAGTTCAGGTTGGCGAGTAGACCCAGCATCTCGACGGGTGACCGGCCCGTCAGAATGAGTGGGAGGTTGTTGGCCACGGCGACACGAGGGACCACGGCGGCGATGACGGTGCGCTCGTTCGACGCATTGGTGATGTCCCGGAACCCGAGAAACCAGTTGCGATCCCATCGACCGGACAGGCGAGCCTCAACGTCGCTCTCGGTAATCCAGTGCCGCGGGAGAGGCACGAAGTCGGACTTGGCATGGTCGGCCTCCGCGACAAGAGGGAGCTGGCTGTCGCCACTGTCGTGGGAGCGCGTCCGAAAGTCGCCGTATCGGTGGTCATACTGCCAGACCATCTTCCCCTCATAGAGTGGGAGGAACCGCTCCGAGGGTGAGGTGATCACGTTTCCCCGGCGGGTACCTCCGGTACGCTCGAGTTCGTGACGCGACCTGAACAGGTGGCTTGCCGTGTTCGTCATGAACATGAGGAGACCGCGATAGTTCCAAGTCGGCCGCCCGTCGGATGCGGGCTTGTCCGCGTTCAGCACCGGCACTCTGGCGTAGGTCCTGCGCGCGAGTTCGGCATCGCGTGCGGAACGGAATACCGGGCACGTTAGGGTGTTCGGGTTGATGAGGCGCAGGTCGCTTGCCGAGAGCGGGAAGAGTCGGTCAGGGTCTTGTAGGTCATCCGGGTCCAGCATGTAGAAGGCGAACATCGGTTCCAGCGGTCCTTGGCCTGGCGCCGCCGTGACGAGGATCGAGAAGCGGTATCTGGAGTCAACTCCGGGGAACAACCCGCGTCGGTTCTCGAAGTCAAATACGGAGACGAGGCGGCGCGCAGAGACGAGTTCTGCGAAGAACGCTTGGGTAAAGCTGTCCGTCGCGACTCCCGTAGGAACGACAACCCCGGACCTGCCTCTGCTCGACGCCAGGCCCGTAGCGAGCTCGGCGAACAGCGGAGCCGAGTTGAGGCGACCGCGCGCTGTTAGCTCGTACCTGCCTGAGGCGTGCATGAAGTGCTGGACGGCCTCGTTCTGGCGAAGCGCTGCCTGATAGGCACTCCACAGGGCCTGGTCCGCGTGCTCGATGCGGGCGATCATCGCGGCCCGCTTCGCCGACGTCGCCGACGTCGCCACGTCCGGTGCGCGCTCGGCGAACCACTCCTGTGGGTCGAGTTGGATCTGGTCCCAAGGCGGGTTGCCAAGCACTGCATCGAACCCGCCGCGCTCGAAAACTGCGGGAAACTCGAGCGGCCAGTGGAAGAACCGAAAGTCGGCGGCCGTCCGCTCGACCAACTCGCGTGTCGCCGCGTGCGACCCAGAACCGCCAACTGCCAGCGATCGCGCGGTCGCGGTGGTCACCCCTGGCGCCCCGTGGGCCTTGGGCACCACGAAGGCCGCGCACCAGGCGTCCAGCGCCGCCTTCGCTCGGACGTGGGCGGCGGACGCGAGGTGGGCCTGGTGGCGCGCGGCCTTTTCGGCCACGCCTGCGGGCGAGTCCTCGGGCAGCGCCTCGAGCGCCCGCGCTTCGGCGGCCAGCGGGCCGACCGGGTCCTCGAGGCCCGCTCCGAAGAGCGAGTACTGGCCGGCGCGCTCTCCCGCGTTGATCCGCCTAAAGTCCCGCGCCACCGCCTTGTCGTCGCCGCTGATGGCCTCGAAGGCCGCGTCGGGCACGCCGGCCGCCGTGAGCTCTGGCGTCGTCCCGAGGAGGCTGTTGCCGCACTTGACGTGGGCGTCGAGGAACGACAGCGGCTTGCCGGGCTCAAGCGCCTCGAGCCAGAGGCTCACCTTGCACAGCTCGACGGCCATCGGGTTGATGTCCACCGCGTAGATACAACGGGCGATCACGTCGCGGAGGGCGTGGCGGACCTGCGCCGGCGGGGGCTCGCCTTCGCCCGAGCGGACCGCGGCCAGGCGCTTCGCCAGCCGGTGCGCGGCGGCGATCAGGAAGTGGCCCGAGCCCGCGGCGGGGTCGACGACGGCGAGGCCGAGGATGGCGGCCTCGGCCTCAGGTCCGGCCTTGCCCCTGACCGCCTCGTCCAGGACCGGGTCGAGGGCCGAGTCGAGCAGGCAGCTGATGAGGCTCGTCGGGGTGTAGTAGGACCCGGTCGCCTTGCGCTCGTTGCCGGCCACGGTCCCCAGCGCGAAGCGCGGCGGGTTGGCGTCGAGCTCCACCCGTGGATGAAGTTCGAGGAGACCCTCGTAAATGCCGCCGAGCTCCTCGGCGCCGAGGTTCCGGTAGTCGACCAAGCGGAGGCGGCGGTCCTCCTCGATGGTTGCGAGAGCCCGGACAGCGTCGAGTAGATCCTCGTTGCGCAGGTCAGCCCCATCGAGATGAACGCACGCCTCAATCCCGAAGAGGAATGAGCCAAGCGCCGGCAATGCGAGCGTGGGCGCCCCGCCGGATCCGAGGGCCGCGATGACCCGGCGGAGACTGACCCAGAGGTCGGGGTGCCGAGTGCCCCGGTGGCGACCGGCGAAGGAGCGCAGCCGGACCGTGGAGTAGAACCGGCGGTAGCGCTCGACGGCGTCGTCGGGTGCGGCGGGATCGAGCAGCAGCTCGCGCCCGGTCGTCTCGTCGCGGCGGTCCTCGGCCGTGAACAGGAAGATCAGTCGGTAGACAAGGCGGAGAAGCTCGCGGTAGTAGTCCTGCCGGTCGAGCGCGCCGGACCGCAGGGCCTTGCGGAGGTCGCCGTTCCCCGGGTGGGCGAGGAAGCCGGCTCCGAGCGTCTCGATCGCCTTCTCGACGCCGCCGCGGAGCTTGTCGAGGGCGCGCGTCCCGTCGTCCGCCGCCTTCTTGGTCCAGCGCTCCAGCAGGCAGTCGGCCGGGCGCTCGCCATCGAACCGGGTCCGGTGACAGACCGACCAAAGCAGCGCGAAGTCCGCGTACAGCTCGCCGGTGAAGATCGCCTCGAGATCGAACTCGACGTAGGCCTGGCGGGTGAGCGACGTGCTGTCGCGCAGCAGCCGCAGTGTCCGTCCGTTGGACACGAGCCCCCAGAGAGCGGTGTCCGCGCGGTTGAGGTACTCCTGCACCAGAGCGTGGGGGGCGGCTCCGGCGGCACCGCGGACGCCCTTCGTGCGCGTGTCGAGCTCTACCCCGAAGCCCACGAGATGCACGGGTACGCCATCCGCCCATCCATGGCTGATCGGGTAGGTTGTGCCCTCGATCTCGACCGCGCGCGCGACAGGAAGCCGCGCGAAGCCGAGCTCGTCCATCAGCGGGAGCAGGAAGCGCTCGCGCGTGGATCCGGTGAGCGGGTCCGTCGGTTCGGCGGTGACGCGGACGGCCTCGAGCGCTGCCCACGCACCGACGAGGCGGTTCCAGCTCCGGGTGATGGCCTCGCGCAGGCGCTCGCCCGAGGCCAGGCCGAAGTCGGCATCGGTCAGCCCTGGGACATCGGGCTCCAGGCCGGCGATCTTCCCCAGCAGGTCCGACGGCAGCAGGCCGCCCTCGGTGCGGACCGAGCTGGCAGCGCGGTTGCGGCGGAGCTCCATCGTTAGGCCATCGGTGCCGGCAGGAAGACGTAGATGCCGAGGATGTCGACCGGCAGCTGCGGTGTGACCGTGGTCCTGCCGCGCAGGGAGACGACATCGCGGACACGCTCGTGCTCGGCCATGAGGTCGGCAGCCCGGGCGGCGGCCACGCGCTCGATGGCGGGGCGCAGGTCATCGAGCCCGTCGACGACACGATCCAGGGCGGCGATGGCTTGCTCGGGGAGGACGTTGCCGGCTGGGAAGAGATCCAGCAGGCGGTCCGCCTCGTCGGCATCGGCCAGCCAGGCTGCCGCGTCCGGGGGGCCCGTGAAGGCGAGAACCCGGACCTCTTCCGCGAGGGCGTTCCCCTCGCCCTGGCGCGTCCGGGTCCGCAGGTCGTAGCGGAAACGGACGAGGAGCGCGGTCGTCCGTGTGCTGACGCCGGCCGTGCGGATCACGCCGGCACGCCGGGCGACCGACGGGCTCAAGGGGTCCAGGGCGGTATCGATCAGGTGCGTTGCGAGGCCGTCCACGATCGGGTGCGTCCGTCCGATGAGGCGGTCCTCCCCGGCCGGTGGCACGAAGCGGATCCGCATACGGTCGGCGTCGATCGCGGCGATGTCGCGCACGGCACGTGGGACCTCCCGCGCCTCGATGTCGACGGCGCCGTCCGGCAGCTCTGTGGCGGTCGCTCCGTTCACCCCGAGGGCGTCGAGCGTGAACCGGCGGACGTCGATGGCAGCCCCGACCGCGGCTCGGGCGGCGTCCCGCGCGCGGACGACCTGGTCGAGCGGGAAGGCGTGCTGCGCGAACAGCGACCGCGACGCCTTCTCGCGCGTGGCGGCCTGCTCCCACTCGGCGAAGAAGGCGCCACGTTGCGGCTCGATGACCTCGCGCTCCCAGAAGGCGAGCTGGCCGGCGCTCCGTTCGTCGCTGCCGCCGCGCAGCAGGATTCCTTCGAGGATCGCCTCCAGCACGGCATTGCTGTTCACCGGGACCGGCACGCTGATGCCGAGGGTTCCCTGGATCTGCTTGTGCTTGCGGAGCAGGACCGAGAGGACGATTCCGTCCACGGCGTTGTTGGAGCCATAGAGGGTGACGACCTTGACCTTCGGGCGCCGCTGGCCGTAGCGGTCGACGCGGCCCTCGCGCTGCTCGTGGCGGGTCGGGTTCCAGGCGAGGTCGTAGTGGACGACCGCGTCGAACAGGTCCTGGAGGTTGATGCCCTCGGACAGGCAGTCGGTGGCGACGAGCACGCGCTTGGGGTAATCGCGCAGGGTGTCGACGCGCGCCTTGCGGTCGTCGGCGGCGAGCGTACCGGTCACAACCTCCACCGTGACGTCCTTCGGCAGCGCCTTGCGCAGGGCCTCACCGAGGTACTCCGCGGTCGCTACGAAGCGGCAGAAGACGATCGGCGAGCTGCCGTCCGCAAGGAGCTCCTTCACGATCGCCGTGGCCTTGGCGAGCTTGGCGTCCTCCTTGCCGGCGAGCGCCTCCGCGGCACGGGCGAGGTCGCGGAGGCGGCGCTGGGTGGATTCCACGGGAGTATCACCGGCCGGCGTTGGATCGGCGCCAGGAGTGATGTCCTCGCCCTCGAGGCTCTCGTCCTCCTGGTCGAGGATGGCCCGTCGGCCGATCGCGTCGGCCTCGGCGCTCGTGGCGGCCTCTGCGGTACGGCTCCGTTCGCGCAAGGTCGCGGCCGCGGCAGCCGGACTCGAGCTGATTGAGCGCAGGAGCGCGAGGACGGACCACCACCGGACGCGCTGGCGGCGGGCGTTATCCGCCGGGTCGCGCACGACCTCGCGGGCGTATGCAATGACCCGGTCGATGAACTTCCCGTATTCGGCAGTCAGGGTGTAGGTCTCGTCGCGGACGAGGCGCTCCGGGAACGGCGTGTCCTCGAGCATCTTCGTGATGTCGCCGCGGCGGCGCTGGACGAGGTGCCGGGCGAGGCGCTCGCGCGCGAGCCGGTTGGGCTCGCCGGCGAGGTCCTCGGGGAGCGTATCGAACCAGGGGTCGAGGTAGCCCAGGAGGTCGCGGAACGCCGCCTCGTTGCCCGAGTGTGGTGTGGCCGTCACCAGCACCATGTGCCGCGTGCTGTCACTTGCGAGCCGACGCACGAGGTCGGCGCGCATGTGGCGCCCGGAGCCCGCACCGCCGGCCTCGACGCACGTGTGTGCCTCGTCCACGATCACGAACTCGGGTGCGGTCCGCAGGAACTCGAGACGGTGCCGGTCGCTCTTGATGAAGTCGAGGCTGACCACAACGAACGGGTGACGCTCGAACAGGGACTCGCCGAGGCGGAGGCCGCGCTCCAGCCGCGATGCAGTCGAGGCCATGACGGGGACGGGATCGACGTGGAACTTGTCACGCATCTCGACCGCCCACTGCTCGGCGAGGTGCGGCGGTGCGAGGACCGCGACGCGTTCGATCTCGCCGCGGTCCTGGAGTTCGCGGGCGATCAGCAGGGCCTCGACGGTCTTGCCGATGCCGACGTCGTCGGCGATCAGGAGTCGGATCGTCTCCTGGCGCAGGGCCATGAGCAGGGGGACGAGCTGGTACGGCCGGGGCTCCACGGCGATCCGGGCGAAGCTTCGAAACGGCCCCGCGCCGTCGCGAACCGACAGCCGCAGGGCCTGGTGGAGCAGGCGCGCGGACGCGTGGTCGCCGAGGTCCGCCGTCGTCGGGGGTGCAAAGGTTGCGGGCCGGACGTCGTGGCCCTCGAAGGCGAGATCGAGGCCGGCAACCTCATCATCGCGGCCGCCCAGCGGGCGCAGGACGAGGAGTGCGTCGTCGCTCTCCGGCAGGACCACCCACTCGCGCCCGCGGGCACGGACGAGGCTGCCCGCCGTGAAGCGTCCGGGGGTCGCGGGAGCGGTCACGACCCTCCGCCCACGGGCTTGCCGAAGACGTTGGGATACGTGGCGAGAACGGCGGGCCACTCCGCCTCGTTCATCCCGAAGGCGATCACGAGGTAGCCGGCGTCCTCCAGCGCCGCGCGGATCCCGGTATCGCGCTCGGCGATGTTCGGGTAGTCGTGGATCGGTCCGTCGATGAAGACGACGACGCTGTCCCCATACTGGAAGTCGGGGCGGGCGTAGATCGACGGGATGGCCCGCTGGGCGGCGGTCGGGAGGGCGTGGCCGCGGTCAGCGAGGAAGTCGAGCCACTTGCACTCCAGGCCCGAGCCTGCCAGGGCCTTGAGCTTCTTCACGTGCTCTTCGGGAGTATCGGGCGTGTCCGAGACCGACACGGTGGCGCTCGCGAGTCGCAACAGGAGACCAGCGATCTTCTTGCGGTCGAGCAGACGGTGGTCGCGCTGATTGCCGTACGACAGCAGGCAGTCGTAGCAGGCGGCCTCGCACGCCTCCTTCGCGCCCGGCGCGCCCCCGAGGTCGTCGCCACTGACCGGATCGAAATGGCACAGCTCGAGCGCCTGACGGGCCACGGCCGGCAGCGCGCCCGGTTCGCGCGCGAGACGGCGTAGGACGCCGGCCCCGCCTTCGGCCGCCTCGTAGAGCAGGATCACGTTCCGCTTGCCGTCCGACGGCAGCGCCTCCGAGGCGAGCTCGGCGTCCTCGAGCTGGAACTCAACCTGGATCGCGTTCTTGAGCGCCGCCGCGAGCGAGGCCATCTCCTCGGTCGAGAGCTCGGTCATCGGCGAGACGAGCAGGACGTTGCGCCGGTCCTCGACGTACGGCACGACGCGCTCGGTCTTGCCCGACATCGGGTCGTCCTTGTCGTCAGGGTCGAGGTCGTTCTTCTGCCAGAAGCCACGCTCCGTGTCGAGCACGAAACCGAGCGGCGCCGTCGGCTTCCGTCGGCGCCAGCCCACGTTGATCCGCCAGATCGTGGCCGCCGGGCCGTACTCGAGGCCAAGGATGTCGCCGCCGGCGTCGCTCGCCTCGGCACGGTGGACGTTCGGGCTGGCAGACGGACCGGCGAATGCGACGGCGCTCCGGACCTCGAAGCCCATGCGGGTGCGCTCCTCCTCGTCCGAGTTGATCCGGTCGCGCCGCTTGGTGGCGACATTCGACAGGCGGAAGAGGCTGCCCTGGGCTGCGTCGAGCGGCTGGTGGCAGCGCTGGCACTCGTCAATGCCGACGCCAGTTCCCTCAACAGGATGTAGATAGGCGCAGTTCGGGCATCGCTTGGCCGAGTGCAGGACCAGGCGGTTGTCGTCGGTCCGCGCCGCCGGGAGCATGACCCGGTTGATGAGATACCGGCTGCCCTCGTGATAGACGATCGAGCGCGGGCCGAACTCGCTGATCGCGAGGAACCGCGGTCGCGAGAGGTAGTCATCGCGCCTGGCCGGACCGCCGCGCCCGGGGATCCAGGCTGACAGCGGCAGGCGCGGGAACGAGTACCCCGGCAGGAAGCCCTCGGACGCGAAGTAGCGGTAGCTGTAGAAGTCGGACTGCATCGTGGCTTCCGCGCCCTCGCCACGAAGGATCTCGAGCTGGCTCTCGGCCTCGCCGCGAAGCCGACGAGCACGTTCCCGGTCGTCCGCGCTACGTGACGCGTCGCCAATGACCTTGTTCTGGGTCGCGCGCATCTCAAGGGCGGCCCGGTACAGGTCGCGCCAGCGGTCGCATGCGCGGTCGAAGCGCAGCGCCGCCTGGGCGAGCGTCTCGTCGAGCCAGTGGTCGGTGTACCAGTCGGCCTCGGACAGGTCGATCGACGCCAGGAAGTTGGCGGCTGCCACGCGCGCGATGGCCCTGGCCCCGTCGTGGTTGATGGCGTCCTTGACCTCCGGGGCGAGCGCCAATGTGGGTTCTTCACCCGACACGTCGAGCAGCTCCGAGAGTGATCTGCCGAGCGATTTGTCGACCGCGCGCAGCCAGATCGCGTGGGCGTGGCTTCGCACGAGGTCTTCGTTTGCGAGCTCGAGGCGAGGCGGGCGCACCTGGCCCGAAACCATGCGGTCCGGCCGGCGGAAGAAGTACGCGTCGTGCGGCGAGCCAGCGGAACAGTAGGAGAACACCAGGGCAGGCTGCCCCGACCGGCCGGCCCGGCCGGAGCGTTGTGCGTAGTTCGCCGGGGTGGGCGGCACGTTGCGCAGGCCAACGACGTTGAGCTCGCTGATGTCCACGCCGAGCTCCATCGTGGGCGAGCAGTACAGGATCGGGAGGCGCGCCTCCCGGAAAGCCTCCTCGCGCTCCTCCCGCTCCTCCGATCCGACCTGAGCGGTGTGCTCCTTGGCCCGGATGCCGATGCCGTCGCCCGCGACATCGCGGTAGAACCGGACGAAGTACGGGTTGACCCCGAGCCCCTTCTCTGGCGCTTTCGGTACGCGGATGGGGTCGTGGAAGGCGGCGGTCCCCTCCCCCGCGTGCCAGCGCATCGACGACGACGCGAGCTGGTAACCGGGCAGGGCATCCGCTTCCTTGGGTTCGTCGACGACGAGCAGGAGCCCGGCGACCCTTAGGATCTCGCAGAGCTGGCGGATCACGAGCTCGCGGTCGTCGACTGTGAGCCGCTTGCCCGTGTCGGCGAGCACCCCTGGACGGGCCACGAACTGGCCGAGGCCGCCCAGGGGGCTCAGGTAGACGTTGCCCCCGTAATCCGGAACAGCCTTCTTGCGTCCCCGCGGGTAGGCGAACTTCGCGAACTCGAGTTGCTCGTCCTCGTCGATTGCCCAAGGCAGGACGAGTCGCTCCTTCGAGCGGCGTTTCATGCCGTCTTGCCACTCCGGCCGTAGGTAGTCCACGTGCACCGCGAGTTCGCGCCTGAGGTGGTCCAGGAGCGTCTTCCCGACATGCCGCCGCTGCTCGGGTGTGGCGCCGGCGAGCGCTGGGTGGGCCGAGGCCCACTCGTCATCGGCGAGGCTCAGCTCGTCGAGCGACTCGTAGTGGATCTCGAGCAGCCCGCCTGCTCGAGATTGGGCGCCGTGACACGCCAGCCGCGCTCGAGGTCGCGGTACAGCCGGTAGCCCAGGACGTCGCGCAGCGCGGCGTCGGTCTGCGCCCTCGCGGCGAACTTCACGGCTGGGTCGATCGCGTAGTCGGCGACGTCGAGCGCGAGGGCGTCCGCGACCTTTCCGGCCAGCTCGTCGTGCCCGAGGCCCGCGGCGCCGGCACCCATCGCGGCCCGATAGAGCGCAGAGCGCAGAAGTCCGACCTCGACCGTGTCGTTGAGGTGCCCTGCCTGGAGCGACGCGTCCTGGCGGTTGTCGGTGAAGGCAAGGAGCTTGCGTGCGCGGGGCTCGAGGGTCTCGTCGTGGCGCAGGGAGCGCACCGCCGTGAGCGAGAGCAGGCTCGTCGCCGAGCTGCGACCGCCCGAGCCGAGGGTCGAAAGCTTGCCGAGGTCCCGGGTCTGCCGCCCGGAGTACTCGACGCCGCAGACCAGGCAGAACTTGAAGGGCGCCGGCACCCAGGCCACGCGAAGGCCCGCTGGCGACTCGCGCCCATCGAGCCCCACATGCACGATCGAGGGCAGATCCTTCTTGCGGTCGCTCTTGACGGCCATCCGCCCATCGGCCATCTCCTCGAGCCAATCGTCGGGCACACGGCCCGATTCGCCGTCCACGTGGTCGGGCCAGGGGCTCTCGGTCCCGATGTAGAGGAAGCCGCGGTCGCGGTCCTCGACCGCCGTGACGTCGGAAAGCTCTCGGGGCTCGTAGGTGTACGTCCCCGACAGGTCCTTGTGACGGCCGACCGTGTAGTAGTCCTGGCCACACTCGCGGCAGAACGAGAGCGGAAGGAGTTGGCGCTCACGATCGCCGGGCACGAACTGCTGGCCCTGGGTGGTGACGTAGCGGTCCATTTCCGCCTCGAGGCTGGCGAAGACCGTGTCGCCGCGGCTGAAGAACTGATGAAGCCGAAAGGCGAAGACGGGGAATGCCGAGCCCGGGAGCGCGACGCGGAAGCCCGCGAACAGCGTTTCGCGGATCGCGTCGGTGCAGCGGTCGACTGGGAGGCCGGTGATGTCGGCGAGCACGGCTGCCGCCCCTTGATCGCCACCGATCGAACGTGGCCGGGCGCGGATGAGGCGCCCGCTGGCCGGTTCCTCGGTTAGGCCCAGGGTGCCCTCGATCCATGATGCGAGCGGATCGGCGACGAATGCCGCGGCTTCGGACGGCAGCGGCGCTGTCGACTCAATGCGGGCACGGAGCGAAGCCACCCAGGCCGTGTCGTCGGGTTGTTCCGGGGCCGTGGACCGGATGAGCGTCTCGCCCACGACGTTCGCCGGCTCCACGAGCGCGCCGAAGAGACGCCCCGCGACTGACGCGATCTCCACTTTCGACTCGTCGACGGTCTCCCCACCAGCCAGCGTGGCGGACGTTCCGACGACTTGGAGCTGGGTGGCCTTCGTCGCCTCGCGGACGCGGCGGACCAGCAGCGCAACGTCGGCACCCTGGCGGCCTCGATACGTGTGGAGCTCATCGAGGACCAGGAACCGCAGGCCCTTCGCAGCCTCGATCAGGCCCTTCTCGAATGGCCGGGTGAGCAGCAGCTCGAGCATCACGTAGTTGGTCAGCAGGATGTCGGGCGGGCTCGCGATGATCTCGGCCCGCTCCTCCTCCTTCTCCTGCCCGGTATATCGGCGGAAGGTGGCGGGGCCGCTGTTATTCGGGAAGCCGAACTTCAGGAACTTCTCGAGCTCGCCCGCTTGGCTATTCGCCAGGGCGTTCATCGGGTAGACGACGATCGCCCGAATGCCCCTGCCGGGACCTTCACGGAGGACACGGTCCACGATCGGGACGATGTAGGTCAGGCTCTTGCCGGACCCGGTGCCGGTAGTCAGGACGTAGTTGGCGCCAGTCGCGGCAACCCGGATCGCGTCCTCCTGGTGCCGGTGAAGGCGGAGGGTTGTGCTGCCGGCTTGCCCGCCAGCACCCTCGGTCTTGTTCCGGCGGAAGATGGCGCGACTGGCCTCGTGCAGCACCCCCTCGGCGGCCAGGTCGTCAATGGACGCTCCAGGCGCGAAGGAAGGATTGAGCTGAATCAGCGACTCGGGCCAGAGGAGGCCCTCGCTGAGCTCGCGGTCGACGACCTCGTTGATGCGGGGGTCGCGGACGTTGATGAAGCTGCGCGTGAACTCCTCGTAGTCTGAGACGAGGCGGTCACGAAGCGCGAAGACGTCCAAGGCTCCCCCCGTTGGGCTGGGATGCGTTTGATTGTAGAGACCAGTTGTCGCACGTCGAAGCCACTGTCATTCGATGAGTCTCAGCTCGAATCTGCACGCCCGGAATCGACCCACGCCCGCAACGAAGGCGATCCCTCGGGATCTGGGCTTCTCAAACCTGATAGCCCCTGAATCGCTGCATCACAGGCCGAATGAAGCCTGTCCGGGTTGCGGCGGCCGACCCGCGCGAGGATTGCCGTCGGGATCGCGATAGCCGAGCCCTTCTTCCGCCAGCCGGATGAGGGTTGCCTGGGCGCTCAGGCCCAGGTGTTCTGCCAATGCATAGGTGGCGGCCCAACCATCGCAGCCCACTTGACGGAAGGCCTTGAGAAAGACCTCGGTTGGAGCCAGCAGATACGTCGCGTACAGGTTGGCCTGATGTTCGCGCTGCGCCTCGGTAGCGGTGAGCTGGGCGGTGGGCGGCTCATCGCGGCCGAACACCAGGCGGCGGCAGATGAGGGGCCCGCCTTCCTTGAACAGAACGGCGCCGCCGCCGCGGACAGCGTCGCAGTGGAGGTCCCAGTGGCCGATCTCGTGCGCGATCGTAAACCGGTAGAAGCCGACGTTTCCATCCAGGAGAGGACGCAAGTCTTCGTTGAGCGTAATCAGACCGTCCTCTGCGACGAGTTCAGCCGCGACGACTTGTCCATCGATGGGGGCGATCGGTTCCCAGAGCAGGCCGAGATCGAGGCGATCGACCAGCCGGTCGACGTCAAATCCGGCCAGGAGCCCATCGCGACGCCAATGCTCGGTGGCGCGCCGTTCGATTCGTTGCCGCGGGATGAACCCCTTCATTCTCAGTCCGCGTCCGGCTCGTCGACGCCTGCCACGCCGTAGATCTTGTGGAGCTGCTCCTCGGAGAGGTTTGGGAGCTTGCGCAGGAGCCGGCCCATGTGGCGATCCTCGCGGGCACGCTGGGTCAGCTCTGCTGGGACCCGCCCGGCGAGGGCGAGGAGCTCGTCGGGATCCACCTCGAAGCGGGCTGCAATGTTCCGAAGGGTGTCCTCCCCAGGAACGTCTGATCCGTTCTCGATCTTCGAGAGATATGTGAAGTCGATGTGGAGGTCCTGGGCGAGCTCACGTAGCGTCAGGGTGCCGCGGAGCTCGTTTATCCGCGCTCCGAGCGGCGTGCGGCGAACACGGCTCTGTGCACGTGGCAACTGGTACTCCTCAAGAAGTTGCAGTAGAATGCCCAACAACATTGGGAAGAGGACCCAACACAGCCTACCACCCCCCTGTGCGGGGCTCGAACAAGGAGACGCCACCATGGCCAAAGGTCCCTCGCCACAGACGCCGCGTCCGGAACGACCGGACCTCCCGCCGGAGAGCATCCCCTGGCGCGAACCGCAGATACCGGACTCGCCAGGCCTGTCTCCATGTGCTCAGCCCAAGGATGCCACCGTGGAGGTCTTGGAACCAGTGGCGACCGAACGCCTGGTCGTCGCCGTTCCTGCAGGCGGCGAAGTTCGCCTGGTCGCCGACGGGACAGTCTTCGCCGTGCTCGACCGAGTCCTTGGCGACGAACTCGTGACGTGCATGGCCGACGGGTGGCGGTACGCCGGGCGGCTCCTGCCGCTCGACCAGCATAGGGCGCGGGTCACCCTCGAGGCGCGACGCGTGCTGTGATCGAGCCGTGGAGCGAAGAGGGGCAGCTGACGCTTGATAGGCGCGAGTGCGTGTGCTTCGGCACACTCGGGTGCGCTCACGTGGTTCCGATCGCCCCGGGTCGGCTCAGCCCGGGGCAGCGAGACTTCGACGCGCGGCTCCTTGAGATCGGGGGGTTCGATCTCGCGACGGTGGTCGCCCGCCCCCAGCGTCCGCTCGCGCTACCGCCCGTAATGCCGGTCGTCGATGGCTCGACGGACTGCCGCGGAGTCTACCGCCCGACCGTCGTCGTCCCCCTCGACGTGGTGCGGCAATCCAGGCTCCCCGATACGAAGCTCCAGGGTCTTCTCGATCTACCCGATGACGTCGACGTGCTGGTCTCCCTGTTCGCCAAGGATCGTGAGCTCGAGGCAATCTGGGAGGATCGTCGAGCGTTCGTCTCTCTGCTGGTTGCCCTGCGCCCTTCGGCGATTGTCGCCCCGAGCTACTCGACGTGGGCCGGCGATCCCTGGACTGAGCATCGGTACTCGATGAAGCGCTCGTTCGAGTACTACCGGATCCTTCAAGACCACGGCCTCGTCGCCATCCCCCATCTCGCCTGGGGCCGGAAGGTCGACGCCGAAGACTTGGCCGCATGGCTCAACCGGAACAACCCGGAGACTGTCACTCTCGATGCGCAGTGCCTCGGACCGATGTTCGATCGCTGGGTCGGCGAGCTCGGCTGGCTCCGGGGCCGTCTCGAACGCGTTCCGTCGCTCCTTGTCGGCGGGATCCACCCGGGCATTCGTCTCCACCGGATCGTCGAGGCATGGCCTGAGTCATCGTTCATCTACAACGGCATCCGTTTCGCAGCCAGCCATCGCGAACTTCGTGTCGGTGCTGATGGCGCCGTACATCGCGTTCGCCATGCGTCGGCGAAGCCGGATCAGCCGCGCCTTCGACTCGGCCTGCCCGAGGACGACTTGCCGCCCGCGATCCTGTACCAGCGGTCGCTTGGGAAGTTCGAGCGCGCTGTGGCCGCAAGTCGAGATGCGCGGATCTTGGCCCTCGGCGAGCCTACGTCGGCGCCCCTCTTCGAGAACCCGAGACCGCAGCGGGCGCAACCAATGAAGATGCTCGCTGAGCCGCTGCCGGTGAGCCGGTTGGTCGCCCCGTATGGGCCCTCGACCTTGGCCTGCCAAACCCGCGGGTAACACCCTCGCCCGCTTGTTCCTACGCGCGCGCGACCTCGGTAGACGACGGGTAATCCCATCGTTCGTCTCGCCCCAGGTTCCAGGCGATCAACCGTCTTCCCGTCGCCGCCTCAATCCGTGCGAGGGCGGACTCCATCGAATCATCGACCAGCCGATAGGCCGTTGCGGTGCCGACCGGAACCCGCCGAACGAGCCCGAGGTGATCGCACAGCTCTACGCCGAGGAGATGGTCTGCCCGTCGACCCGAGACCCCGCGGGATGGACCCCACGCCTCGCGCAGGAGCGTCCGGAGGCTGACTGCGTATGTCGTCCGCATCCGGCGTCGGGATCCTCGGACTGCCACTGTCTTGAGCTCGGCGTGGTCGAACAGGAAGGTGGTCGCGTCGATCACCAGTAGGAGTTGGGGATCCAGATCGGCAAAACCGGCCCTCAGACGCCAACCCCGCACCGACGGTAGGCCGCTCTGGTCGTGACGATCGCGCCGCCGTCGGGCATCGAGCCCGAGCCAAGACGCGACGATCCACGCATGGGCGCCGGCCACAGTCCAGGCTACGACGGCCACCCCGTAGCCAGCCCCATCCCGGATGGTCCACACGGCGAGACCTACCAGAACAGCGAGATAGGCGGCCTGCCACCGTCCCGTCTGCGATCGAAGACGAGCATGGACGGCGCGAACGCGGGCAGGCCACGGACGGCGAATCCGAGGAGGGGTGCTCAGGAAACGAGCGCGAAGCACGTTCGCTCGGGTTCGCATGATTGGCTGCCTGTCGTGCGGGATTGGTGTCCCTCACTCAGTGGTTCGGCTGGGTCCCGAGGTCAATCGATGCGCTTGTCGCGGTACCGGGCAACAGTCGGGCTGTGCGTACCGGGCGGACTTGACACGGCCGCTGGGCCCCCTATGGACACGGTCTACGCACCGCCACACGAGGAACCCGATCATGGACACTTCATTGCCCCCACCGACCGAGGTCGACTGCCCAGCGTGTGGAGCGTCCGCCGAATCTGGGCTCGCCTCCGCCACCCTCGGCGAATATGGCGCCGACTTCACCTGCGTCGCCTGTGGGTACACGCTCTGGCAGTCAGGCGCCCTCGACCGGGGTGCCGAGATCGCGCCCGAGGAAGTCATCGCGCTCGTTGGGTGCTTGGTGCCCGATCTCCCATCGGAACGCGCATATCGCGAGCCATGGGATCGACGCTCGGGGCTGGCGATCTGGTGGGTGGCACCGAGCCAAACCCCGGAGACAGTCCGATGAGGATGGTCGACGACAGAACAGAACGGACGTTGCGTGGCCTCATGATCCTCGGGATGACCATCATCCTCGGCTCCGCGGTTGTATTCATCACATTGGCCTACGTGCAGATCGTGGTTTCACCTGCCGCAGTGTTGATCGCCGTCACGTGTCTTGTTGTGTGGGCCGCGATTACCAGCTCCGGCGGTGGTGGTACCCCGCCACCGCTCGTAGTTCCCGCCCGGCCGCGCCGCCTGATCACCTGGGATGACGCTGAGAAGGCTTACGATTTGCATCGTCGAGGCGCCATCTCGAAGGCACAGTTGGATGCCACGTTGGCGGCCGTTGTCCCCCAGGCCCCACCGGATGCGCCTCCGTCCGACCGAGGGCGACATGGGCGATAGGCACGAAGCATCGGACCGACTGCTGACGAGTCGGGAGGTCGCCGGACTCCTCCACGTATCCGTCCGGTACATCCAGCGGCAGGTTGCCGAGGGCCGCCTTCGTGCCTACGCCTTACAGACTGGCTCTCGTCCGACCTTGCGCTTCAGCGAATCCGAGGTCGCGGCGTGGGTGGCTCGATTCGTCGCCGAGCGCAACGTCGATCTCGACATTCAGTAACGGCCGATCTCAGCCGCATCCGGCTTTGTCGCGTGGGGCGGACGCCTTCGTCCTGATCAGTCCGAGGCGCCGCACAGAAGGGGTATGTCCTGCCCCGCGACAAGGGCCACGGGCGACCGTCCGAAAGCACGGTCGTGACCCGCCGACGTTGTTGATCAGAGTTCGCGGGGCCCTGCGACGGTCGATGGGCCGATCGCCGAACGAACGGGCTATGGTAGCGACCGAAACCTACCGCAAGACTGCAAGGCAAAGCGAACCGAAGACCTCGTCCAGTTCAGATTCGCGCCCATCCGGCGGCATGCGGATCCCGTGGACGTGTGTCGAGTCCTAATCAACCGCGGGACCCTAATGTCGAGGTTCCCGTGTTTGGACAAACGTCTCCCGGAGGATCATCTGCTCAGGCGGGCTCCGTTTCGCCAACGTCGTCGATACGCCTGCGGCGCGCTCGGAGACTTTCGAGACCGCGAGCTGGCAAGACGATTGGGGCTATGCTCCTCGTCCTCTCGGTCGCTGGCTGCGCGTCTTCGGGAGGAACACCGGTCGCCGCATCGCCCAGCACGACCGCGGCCGGACGTGCGGTTCAGACCGCACCGTCGCCCTCGGCCGAGCCCCTGAGCAACTCCTCCCCGTCAGCGAGTCCTTCGGCACACCCTGCGCCGCCTCTCCCGGCAGGCTTCAGCGTGCGAAAGATGACTGGCTACGAGATCGCCGTTCCCAAGGAATGGGAGAACCGATTGGCGACCACGACGGAGTCCAGCATCGCGAAATGGGGGACCGTGGGCGTCTTTGGGGCGCCCGATTCTGGCAACGACTGCTACGGCCCGTGGGTCGGCATCTACCGTCCACCCGAGGGCCGCGGGGTAACTGATGCGGCTGCCCTTCGTGCATTCGGTCCGGACTACACCGCCAATGAGGGTTGGGCCGGACAGGAGACCACGTCGGTGACCGAGACCGATCTTGCCGGGGGCCATGCCGTTATCGTGGCCGCGATGAGCCCCGGTTCCGAGCCACCCCAGAATGACTTCTGGTCGCAGACGTATTTCGCCAGCCCGGGTGGAGTCTGGATCGTCCAAACGAGCATGTGCGGCATCAAGATGGATCAGGCAACCGCCAAGGTGTTGAGCCAGATCACCGCCTCCTTCCTGCTCGCCGAGACCCTACCCAAGCCGCCCGAGCCACCAGCCCCAAGCGTGCCAGCGCCGGTGACGACAACGCCCGGACTCGAAGTCCAACAGGTCGCCACTGTCGCGTACACGAAGGACATGCGAAAGGCTGGCTGGACGTCATTTCCGGTCGCGACGATCAAGAACGTCCGTGGAGACGCCGCGGCCTTGGTCCAGCTCCGGTACCTGTTCGACGGCAAGGCGCGTTCGATAGGCGGCGACCTTCTACCGATGAACGTCCCAACAAGTCGCGCGTCGAATGATCCAGGTGCCTTGTACGTGCTGCCAGGCACTCGAAACTACGTCTTCTTGATGGAGCCACGTTTCAGTTTCAAGAGCGCCGAAGTTGAGGTCGTATCGGTTACCTGGCTGCCAGCCAAAACCGAAGGCTTCCTGCAGGACGTGTCCTACGCTCCGTCGGGCTCGAAGGATGGCTGTGTCACCACTGTGCGCTCCTTTGTCTCGTGCTCGTTTCTGAACCCAAACCCCTACCCGATTCGCGTCCAGCGCCAGTTGCTCCTCAGCACCACGGATGACGGGTACAAAGACGTTCGAGTGGTCAACGTCGGCAAACCAGTGCTGCTTGCCGCGCGAGCCCGGACGAAGGTGGCCTTCACGCCCAACAATGTCTTCGACCAAGCCGAGTATGCCTGGCCGAAGCTGATTGATCTACCGAACCAGCCCAACTTCGCCGCGCCATAGACCTTGACAACCGGGTCACGGCGCTCTGCCGCGATGCAGCCCGGCGCACAAGGAGCGACAAACTCCAAACCAGGGATCCTCAGGGATTTTGGGTTGTTGGCGTTCCCGGTCACGGGCGATGCGATACACGTTCGTGCGACCCTCCGCGTGCAGCAGGTCGACACGTCGGCCTGGGCCGCCGGATTGAGGCCGTTGGGGTCCTTCTGATCAGAGACCTGGCGTGCTCGGACGACATCAGCCCAGGTGATACCGGCGCCAGCGGATCCTCGGCCGCGACGGCCGCGATGGGGGCGTGCAAGTCGCTCGGTTGGGCCCCACGCGGATACCCGGCGGCCACCTCGTGTCATACCCAGCCGTCGCCATTCCCATAAGCGACGATGGCGAACACTCTGTTACTGACGTTCCCGGTGAAGATGAGACTGGCCATCACGCGACGAGGATCGCGTCGAAGAGGTCGGCCACACCAGCCACAGCCCTCACGTTTCGATTCCGCGGTCGGTGAAGGGCGTCCCGTCGAAGCGCTCGCCAGGCGTGTGACAGTTGGGGTCGGCTGGAGCTCCCTCAGAGGGTCACCGAACCGACTGCATCACCGGGTCCCGGCGCTGCCTTGGTCCCATGGAGCGTGAACAGCCAGCCCTTCCGGGAGTGCGCCTGAACCTGGCCGATCGAGGCGTTGTCACGTCCTCAAGGAGGTCACAGCGCCAAAAGGCCGTGGTTGGTGGGCAGGGCTCGACCCCCGCACACGGCAAGAGCGTCGGCCGTCAAGGGCAAACGTTGACAAGACCAAGGCCGCCGAGCAGTTGTAAGGAACGTCAGGTCAGGCCGCAGCCGCAGGTAAGTACCTGACCTGCCTCCACCACTGACCTGACCCTTATGGGATTCGACTTCGAGATGACGCGAGACATACCCAGCGACGGGGTTGACGCGTAGTACGACCTGACGAGGGTCACCTCGACCACGAAAACCGCTGGAGATCCACATGTCAATACTCGTTCTGCCGCTCGAGGGCATGCTGGTGCCGATCGCCCTCCCCGACGATGGGTACCGGCGACACATCCTCGCTGAAGTGCTCCTCGCGACCGCCCTGCAGCGTCGCCTCGGCAGGCCCGTCCGGCGCCCCCACCAGTACGCGCGAAAGGTGCTGGCCAACTGCCTTGCCGACGTTGCTGCAGGCGGCGATAGTGCCGGTGCGCGGGCGGCCGCCATCAAGACGCACATCATTACGACCAGCGAGTTGTCGCGGGCTGCGCAGGGGCTGCCGATCAACGTCATCGGCGACCTGCTTTGCCACGGCCAGGTTCGGCGGGCACCGGGTGAGGCCTTCAACTTCGATTATCGGGACCTCATCTTCGCGGACCATTTGGCTCTGGTTGGTCGGGCGCTGAGCGGACTCCTGGGGCTCGATCATGAACCCGATGCGGAATGTACCTGCTGGCCATGCGGCTGGGTCGCGAATGGCGACTGGGCTGCTGTTCTCGATCAGCAGCAGGTCAATCAGGTCGTCATCCGAGAACTGTATGAGCAGGCGGTCCTCATCGGGTATCCGTCGCTCGCACGGCCAGAACCCCGGACAGTGCCTTGGCAGACCCGGAACGAGGTCGAGGTCTCGGCTGTCGCGCCTCTCGCATGGGCGGATGATTCGTTCGATTTCTAAAAGGCTCTTGGCTATCGCGGCCGCCGTCCGGTATGAGTGGGATCGGTTCCGTTGCACGCGAACACCGCGAAGGTCACGCCAGACGCGCATGACGCGACCGGAACGTTTGGAGGGCATTGCGACAGGAGTGCCCGCCGTGGTCCTGTGGGGTCATGGACATTCTCGACGCAGCGCCAACGATCCCACGCCCTGTCCCAACCAGCGACGACATGTCGGCTTGGATCGAGGCGCATCGCGTCCGATCGGTTTCGGGAACGCTCGACGATCTGTCGGGTCTCAATCGGGCGCGACGATCGATCACTGCCCTCGCGTACGCCATCACCCATCCGGAGGAAGTGCGCGCTGCGGGCGGCAGGCCAGCTTCCGCAGTATTGCTGGCCGGCCCGATGGGTTGCGGCAAAACCTCACTTGCCCGCGGGTTGGCTGCGCTGGTCGCCGAGGACGGGGTCTTCTTGGAGTTCGTAGGCAGCGAGCTCAGCCCCATTCACCTGGCAGCGATCACGCATTTCGCCGACGGCCAAACCAAACCGGTGGTGATCTTCGTCGACGAACTCAGCGCGATTGGCCTCGACCGCAACAGCCGGGCTCACGACGGTGATAGCCGGGCGGCCCTTTTCGGACTTCTCTCGGCGATCTCCGGGCTTCGGGATCCGGGCCTGGCGCCGGTGCTGTGGCTGGGCGCGACCAGTGATGATCCCTCGGAGTTGGACGGTGCGTTGACCAGGGCAGGCAGATTCTCGAGGACCATTCGGGTGCGGAGACCAAACGCAGCCGTTCGGCGGGAACATCTCGCCCGCCAGCTTGCACGGCGGCGAACGAGCGGACCGATCGACCTGGAACGCCTCGTAGCGCTCACCCATGGCTTGTCGCATGCCTCGCTGGATCAGTGCCTCGACGATGCCATCAGTCTCGCCCAACATGACGGCGGTCCTCAGGCAGGCGTCACGCAACGCCACGCCGAGGAAGCTCTGGCGGCCGCCGGCGAGGTCGATGATCAGGGTGAGCCGTCGGGACCCGAGAAATGGCGAACCGCCGCCCACGAGGCAGCGCACGGCCTCGTGGGGCATCTGCTCTTGGCCAGAGGCGAGGTCAAAGCGATCACAATCCATCGGGCCGGCGGAGGCGCAGGCCGGACGTCGATCGGACCCGCCGACGATGAGGTCGCCGGGCGCCCCCTGACGGACACCGAAATGCGGGCTCGGGCCGCCGTCTACCTGGCTGGTGCCATCGGCGAGAGGCTCATCCTCGGCGACGCGTCTGCCGGCTGCGCGGATGACGCCGAGCAGACCGGGCGCCTTCTTCTCGACGCAATCGCCTCCGGGTCGGATCCCGAATGGCCCGCCGCCTGGCCGGGGTGGCCAAGCTCCGGCCCAGCGTACGAGAACCGGCGCGCCGCGGCCGTGACCGCGACCATTGCTACCCTGACCGCCAAGGTCGAGGGATTGCTCGCGATCCGCCGCAAGGGCCTCGAGGCATTGGCCAGGATCCTCATCGCTGAAGGCGATCTGGCTGGGCCCGAGCTCGAGGCCGCCTTGGCCGCGGCGGCCGTGATTGACGAGAGGAGCGTCAACTGATGGATCAGGCCATCCGGATCGCGGCCGGGTTCGTCCTCGCCGTTGTGGCCGTCGTGGCGCTCGTCGTCGTGGCCATCGCCACGGGCACGCTTCTCCTGTCGATCGCCGTCGTGCGTCGGCTCGCACGCTGACTCCAGTGATGTCGCAGCCGGCGGATCCGTACGCCATTCTCGGTATCGCTCGTACCGCCGATGCCGCGACGGTCAGGGCAGCCTTCCGACTCAGGGCGCTCGAGCACCACCCAGACCGAACAGGCGGCTCAACCGAGCGTATGCAGGCCATCACCCGAGCGTATGGCGTCCTCGCAGATGCCTCCAGCCGCGCCGCTTGGGACTCTGCCGCACGTTCAGTCAACGCGCAACGGTCCGCCTCGCGTCCCCCGTCTGAACCAGAATCGTCGGCCACACCCGGGAGCGCATGGCATCGCGCCTCCGAGGCCCACGCCGCCAGCGCGGCCACGGCAAAATCGCGTGGCACGCTGCCCGCGAACGCCGCCTCGAGGCTCACCCAATGGTCGGCCGTGGCCGTCGTTTTGACAGGCATTCAGGGGCTGACGATCGGTGGCGGAGACGTTCTGCTGGCACTGGCTGCCACGGTTCTCGCGGTCCACGCCCTTCTTCGCTATCGCAGCGATGGCGCACCATTCTGGCCAGGACGCGACCTACGTCGCATCCTTCGCGGGCTTGTCGCAGTTGGCTCCGCGTCTCGAGGCCGGAGGAAGACGGCCAGATGAAAGGGCAACAGATCAATCGCCATTCGCGAGTTGCGTCAGAGCGTTATCGAGCCAGCGTGAGCACGCTCTTGATCGGCACGAGCGGCTCGACTGAGAGATAGAGCGCCTTGACGTCAGCGTCCTCGGCGAAGTCGAAGCTGGTCAACGCCACGACGGCATAACCGAGCTGGTGTACGCAGTTGGACCTGACCCCGTTCGCGAGTGTCCATTGCCGGGACGTTAGGCGAAATCTGAACCAGTCATCCGGCAAGGCCGCCAGGTACGCCCCGAACTCAGCCATAGCCCATCGATTCGACTCGACCTGAAACGTACGTTGCCAAGGCAGCGTCTCGATCTGGATCCGTTCAAGCGATTCGTTCTGGGTGTCTCGACGCGGGATCGACTCGTTGATCGTGAAGCAGGCGAATCCGCGCCACGCTTGCTCCCGCGCCCCTCGAAGCAGGACGTTGAAGGCAAACAGTCGATCCAACGCAGCTTCGGCCGCAACGTCGACCCCGGCTTCGTCTGCCACCGCCGCGAACTCCGAGGCGAGTGGCGCGAGGCTGGCGACGACCGCCTCGAGCAGGGCGTTGCGGTCCGCGTCCGCCCGGTCCTGAGGAACGCGGGCTGAGGTTCCCTCGTCGTTGATTCGGCGGTCAGGCGTCCTCTTCCAGAACCTCACTCATCGCCCTCCGACGCGTTCGGCTGAGTGGCAGTCCTAAGCCCGGCCAGAGGTGGCTCGAGTTCTCGTGCGCCCGGGCCTACCATCTCAAGGAGTCTGTAGGGCTGGCCGTCTGGCCGCGTGTACTCCCACGACGGACTCGGCTTGAACTCCCGGAGCTGCTCTCGCCAGTTGACGTGGAGCGCACGATCGACAGTCTCACCGACGAGGATGCCCCCTGCCGGAGCCTGTGCCTGGATCTTGGCTGCGATGCTGACGACTGAGCCGATGATGTCGCGGTGCTGCTTTGTTCTCGGGTTACCCATCGCGACGACATGCGCGTCTCCTGCGTCGAGTCCAATCCGGGCCTCGAGTGCTGGTAACCCGCGCTCAGTCAGGGCGGGGAATAGCGCTGCGTACAGCAGGTGGCGCATTGTCAGAGCGCAATCCAGGGCGAGATCATTCATCCGGTTGTAGCTCGGCGGAGTGAAATAGGCGATCAGTCCGTCGCCGGTGTACTTGAGCACGTGCCCATGGAACTGAGCTACGACCAGCGCGAGCTCATCGAGGATGACCGTGATTGCCGTCGCGTAGTCAGGCGCCGGGATCGCCTGCGAAAGTCGAGTTGAACCCTGCAGGTCCAGTGACATGATCACGAACGCGGTCGCATCCTTCTCCAGGCCCGCGAGGAACGCCTCTGACTTGTCCTCGAACGTCGGAGGGTCACCCTTGCCTTCAAGTTTGGCTTCGATCGCGGGCTTTCGTGATTGGACGTACTCGAGCGCGTCATCGATCTCCGGACGCTGGTAGTACATCGGCGTCCCACCGATCTTAGCTGCGAACTCCTGCATCACTTCGTCAGAGAAGAACAAGCTGTCGAAACGGTCAAACCATCCATGGCTGTCGCCTTCGTCAACACGCTCGTAGCGGCGGGGATCGGGTGTCATTCGGAACGTCAAGGTGCGTTCCTTGTCGTCGTACTCGACCGCTTCCTGGATCATGTCGAATCGGAAGGTGATCGGCTCAGCCGGCGCATCGTCGGCTCTCTTCTGCTCGTCAGGCATGCTGGTTCCTCGTGCCAAAGCAGCGTCCATGGGAACCCTCGCCCATGATTGGTCGCGCGTCGGTTCAGGTAGGCCGTTTCCGTCAGGCAGCAGGTAGCCTGACAGCGGACATGCCAACCTCCCTGTAGGCGGACACGGACTTCCTTGCTGACGGACAGCTGATCTCCCGGTCGACGGACAGCTGATCTCCTCGAGAACGTCTATCCCGCCCTCGCGATCCCCCCGG
>JAJYNP010000240.1 GCA_021786265.1 Chloroflexota bacterium | reverse complement strand
TCTCGCTACAGGCTAGCGCCGCCGCACCATGCAGGCGCTATCGCCCTACGCGTCTCCCGCCGGCGGTACGCGTCCCGGGCCTGGGTGCCCTCGATGCGGTCAAGTCCCAGTTCGTGGTGTAACAGCGCGGCATCCTCGCGCCCACGTCTTGCTTAGCTCGCCATCAGCAGCGCCGGCACCTCCTCCTTGGGGATGGCATCGATGAGGGCCATCGACTCCGGGCTGAAGTAACGCCGGCCGTCCTGCCACTCGTCGTCCTGCTCGGCGAGCACCATGCCCACCAGGCGCAGCACGGCCGCGCGGGTGGGGAAGATGCCCACCACCGCGGTCCGGCGCTTGATCTCCTTGTTCAGGCGCTCCAGGGGATTGGTGCTCCTGATCTGCCGACGATGGGCCTCGGGGAAGGTGAGGTGGACGAGCAGATCGGGCTCCGCCTCCAACAGCAGGTCCGCCACGGCCGGGAAGCGGGGAGCCAGGCCATCCGCCACCCGGCGCAGCTGCGCCGAGGCGGAGGGCTCGTCGGGCTGCTCGAAGATGCTGCGGACCGCGGCCGCCACCATGTCCTGGCTGCCGCGGGGCACGAGATCGAGGGCGTTGCGGGTGGCGTGCACGCGACAGCGCTGCCAGGCGGCGCCGAGGAGCTGGGCGTGCACGGCGTCCACGATCCCCCGGTGGGCGTCGGAGGTGACGAGCCGCACCCCCGTGAGTCCGCGCTCCAGGAGGCTCCGCACGAAGCCCGCCCAGGCGTTGCCCTCGTCGTTGCCGGCGGCGAGCTCGAGGCCCAACACCCGCCGTTCACCCGAGGCGGCCACCCCGATCGCCACGAGACAGGCCATCGACACCACCCGACCGGCGTCCCGCACTTTCACGTAGTAGGGTCGGACCGAGGCGCGGTGACGACCTTTCGGCCGTTCCGTCTCCCCGGCCCGCCCTCCGAACCGGACGTGCGTGTTGCCACGCATCCGGCTCTCCACGACCTCAACCCGTGGCGTCACCTGCCGATCCTGCTACTCGCTGTGGTCCACGGCGAGGGGATACTCCGACCCCGGTAGCGGTAGCGGCTGACCACCACCGCGCCCGGGTTGAACAGGGTCACCTCACCCTCCGTCGGCCACCACCCCGGAAGGGAGCGCCGGCGCAGCTGCTTCCAGTTGGCCCGGCGGTGCTTGTGGCGGAGCCAGCAGACAACCCGGCGCCAGACGAAGGCGCGCAGGTAGTTGAAGGTCCGCTTCGACACGCCGTGCCGGAAGTAGGCGGTCCATCCCCGGAGCACCGGGTTGAGCCGGTGCAGGAGGATGGCGAGCGAGAGGTCCGTCGCCCCTCGGGTCAGCGCCCGCACCTTCGCCTTGACGGTCGCGAGAGCCGTCTTGGACGGGTAGGTGTAGACGAAGCGCCGGTCCGTGCCCCGCTTCTGGTGCCGCTTGACGCGAAAGCCCAGGAAGTCGAAACCCTCGTCGATGTGGACGACCCTCGTCTTGGCCGGGGACAGGCGCAGGCCCATCGGTGCCAGCACCGCCGCGGCCTCGTCGCGCACCGCCTCGGCGTGGGCACGGGTGCCGGCCACGAGCACGACGAAGTCGTCCGCATAGCGGACGAGCCGATACGTGGCCAGCCCCGTGCGCCGCCGCTGTTGGCGCGCGCCCGAGTGCGCCCCCATTGCCGCCCAGGCCGCGACGAAGTGCTCGTCGAGGACCGAGAGGGCGATGTTGGCGAGCAGCGGGGAGAGGATGCCGCCCTGCGGGGTGCCGGTGGCGGTGTCCCGTTCGACGCCATCCTCGCCGAGGATGCCGGCGCGCAGGAACGCCGCCACGAGCGCCAGGACGCGTCGGTCTCCGATCCGGGCGCGCACCCGGCCCAGAAGGGCCCGGTGGTCGATCTCGTCGAAGCAGGCCGAGATGTCCGCATCGACCACCCACTCGTACGAGCGGCTGGTGAAGAGGTGGATCTCGGCGATCGCGTCCTGCGCCCGTCGCCCGGGCCGGAAGCCGTACGAGCACGGCGCGAAGTCCGCCTCGAAGATCGGCTCCAGCACGAGCTTGAGCGCGGCCTGCACCACCCGGTCCCGGACGGTCGGGATGCCCAAGCGACGGCGTTTGCCGCCGTCTTTGGGGATCATCCGCTCGCGAACCGGCACCGGGCGGAACGTGCGGGCCCGAAGGTCTGCCCGCAGGTCGGCGAGGAAGCTTTCCTCGCCCCGTCCGGCTTCGATATCGTGGGCCGTCTGGCCGTCGATGCCCGCCGAACGGGCGCCCCGGTTGCCCCGCACCCGGCGCCATGCAACCAGCAGGAACGCCGGGTCAGCAACGAGGTTGAAGAGGTCGACGAACCGACGAGCGTGATCGTCGGTTGCCCACCGGTGCAGCTTGGCCTGCATCCGCAGTACCCGGGCCTCCGCCTCGGAGGGTGTCGGCCACGGCGCGCCGGTGTTCACCGGCGACCTCCTGCCCTGCAGTCACCAACCATGCGAGATCGCTGTCCGCCTTCGCCCTGCGGCCGGCTTTCCCGGCCTCCGACTACTCCGCGGACTCCGTCCCAACCCGAGGCCATCGGCCGACGACGGGCCTGCCCGCCAGCGGCGAACGATGTCGCTGGGGAGGGCGGCTCCGGGTTGGTTCCCACGTTCACCTCACGACCGATCGACAGGGGTGGTGCCCAGCTTTTCCCCTGCAGCCATGGCCACGGATACGCCGCAGGCTTTCTCCGTGGTTCGCCGGTGGACGACCAAGACGCCCACGGGCGCCGACCGCCGGCAACTTCGACGGTCATGCGACTGCTGCCCGGCCCAGATCCACCAGGTTTGGAGCCGGTGTCTCTCGCTTGAGGGGGTTCCACCACTGGTTCAGACGACTTGCACCGTTCCGTCTCGCTTGCCGGGCCCGGATCGTCTGGCGGTGCCGACCCGTCCCGTCGTTGTCGGGGCTGCTCCTGCCCGATCCCTGCGTCTCCAGGGTCAGGCTGCCCCCAGCTTCACCGGACTGCTGCGACAGCCCGGCGGTGGGCCCTTCCATCCCACTCGGTCGAATGGCGCCTCGTGGCGCACGGTCGCGTCGAGAAACACATACGGGTAGCGCTCGCCCAGGAGCGAGCGGTGGCGGAAGGCATCCACCTCGGCGTCGAGCGCAGCGCAGATGCGGCTGACCTCGCTCTTGCTCAAGGAGGCGATGCCCAGCGCCTCGACGAGGTCCTCCACCCGGCGCGTACTGACCCCCAGCACGTAGGCCTCCTGGACCACCGCGAGGAGGGCCCGCTCGGCCCGCCGCCGAGGTTCGAGGAGCGAGGGGAAGTAGCTCCCGTCGCGCACGCGCGGGATGGCCAGATCGATCGTCCCCACACGGGTGTCCCAGCGCCGCTCGCGATAGCCGTTGCGGTGGGTCAGCCGGCGCTCCGGGTCGCGTTCGCCGTGGGGCACCCCGGTGAGCTCGGTCACCTCGGCCTCCATCAGCCCTTCCGCGAGCAGGCGCACGCCCTCGCGCAGGAAGTCGACATCGCCGTCCGATCCCGCCTTGCGCAGCAACTCGAGCAGGCCCATTCTCTGGTCGGCCATCGTGGTGTCCCTCCGTGTCGTCGGTTCCTACTCCAACGACGCGAGGATGACGCGGTGGCCGCTTCCGTGTCGGCCACCTGCGCTGTTACACCAACTCTAGGGAGTGCGCCCAGTAGGTTGGAGGTGGGTCGATGAGATGACCTGAACCACCAGCGCAAGCTCGTCGTCGCCTGCCGGTGCAAGTCCGGTCCGGGTAGCTGCCAGGAGGCCCGGTAGCAGGCTGGCGGCTCGGCCTGGAAACGGGCCGGGTCGAAGCCCAGCGTCAAGAGCCCCAGTGGGGGAGCAACTGAGCGGTCCGCAGCATCGAAGCGAAGCCTGCCGCGCCGTTAGTGTGCCCACCGAAGGCGGTGGGGGAGAGGAAGAGCCGAGCCCGGTCCTTCAGGGCGAAGGCCACGGACGGGGTGAAGAGCCTGGAGGCGCAGCCCCCAAGAACTTCCCGGCGTAGAGGGCGCGGAACGTTCAGAGGGTGATGACGGGAACTGGGGAGGCCCTCCCCGGCTCGGCGGATGCGGGATCGACCGCCGGATCGCTGGCGCCCTATAACCGGTGCTGAGCCGGGAAGTGGGCGGCAGGCCGGGAGGGCGTCGGAGGCGGCCATAGTACCGATCGAGCCTGGGCGGACAGCACAACTGCCAGGCGAGGGGAAGGGCCGCTGCTTCGTCCACGCGTCGCGTACAGGGAAAGGCTGGGTGAGTGCCACCGCGTGGCTAGGACCACCCCGATTGACACGGTCCGAGAACTGCAACGGACGCTTTACCGGGCGGCCAAGGCCGAACCCGAACGACGCTTCCATGCGCTCTACGACAAGCTCTCCCGCAGCGATGTCCTGGAGCGAGCGTGGGACCGGGTGCGCCGCAACGGCGGCGCGGCCGGCATCGACCGGACCACCCTTGCCGATGTCGAGCAGTACGGGTCTGACCGGCTGCTCGCCGAACTGGCGGCGGACCTACGGGCCGAACGCTACCGCCCGCTTCCCGGGCGCCGGGTCTGGATTGCCAAGCCCGACTCCATCGAGCGGCGGCCGCTCTCGATCCCGGCTGTCCGCGACCGGATCGTGCAGGCGGCGCTGAAGATCGTCGTTGAGCCGATCTTCGAAGCTGACTTTCTGCCCGTCTCCTTTGGTTTTCGACCCAAGAAGGCGGCGCACGACGCCCTCCAAGTCCTCCTCGACGAGGCCTTCCGGGGCCGGCGCTGGGTGGTTGAGACGGACATCGCCTCGTGTTTCGAGGTGATTCCGCACGATCGGTTGATGACGGCGCTCGAGGAACGGATCAGCGATCGGCACCTCCTCAAGCTGCTCCGGGCGCTCTTGCGCGCGGGCGTGCTCGAGGATGGAACGGTCCGGCGCAGCGTCACAGGCACGCCGCAGGGCGGGGTGGTCTCGCCTCTGCTCGCAAACGTCTACCTCCACCGGCTTGACCGGGCCTGGCAGACGCGCGGAACAGGCGTGCTCGTCCGCTACGCCGATGATCTGGTGGTGATGTGCCGAACTCGGTCGGAGGCGGAGCGGGCGCTGGCCATGCTCCGGCTCATCTTGTCCGAACTCGGCCTGGCGCCCAAGGAGACCAAGACCCGGATCGTCGGGCTGTGCGAGGGAGGCGAGGGGTTTGACTTCCTCGGCTTCGAGCATCGCTGGGTCCGGGCTTACGGCGGTCCATCGCGCGCCATCACCTTTCTCGCGCGCTGGCCCTCACGCAAGGGGATGCAGCATGCCCGCGACCGCATCCGTGCGCTCACGGCGCGCGAACGGCTATTGCTGCCGATCGAGACCGTCGTGCAGGACGTGAACCGCTTTCTGCGCGGCTGGGCGAGCTACTTCCGCTACGGGAACTCGGCCCGTCCGTTCGACAAGATCCAGACCTACGTCCTCGGGCGGCTCGCGCTCTTCGTGGCCAAGCGTCACAAACGTTCGCGAGGCTATGGTTGGTGGGTAGTCGTCCACCGTTCGCCCGATCGGCTCGGCCTGATCAATCTCCATGGGACTGTCGTCGCTCCCAGACCCAACTGGGGCTGGCGGGCCAGGCCGAATGCCGGCGGCGAAGGACGTCGGTGAGCCGTGTGCGGGAGAACCGCATGCACGGTTCGATGGGAGGGAGCTGGAACCGGGGCGTGGTCACGGTTACCGGACATGGGTGCCCGGCGGAAACGCCGGGGTTGTGCGCCGGTGCCTACCGCCGTTCAGCGCCACCGCGCCAGCTCCCTACCCGACCACGACCCTCGATGCGGCCGTCCGTGAAGGCGCGAGGGATCGTTCAGCGGGCGGCTCCGTCGGCCGCGTCCGTCCCCGGCCTTGGCAGGCCGCTCCCCGCCGGCGGCCCGGGTCGATGCCTGGGTGCGGGCCACGTTTCAGGAATGGTTCAGCTTGTCGGGGTAGACCATGCGCCGGGGATGCGGAGGATCGGTCGATCGCCCACCCATGGGAGCCAACGATGATGGAAGATGACGAGACCGGACTCCGCCGCGAGCCGCCGGCCATGCCGAGCGATCCTGGCGAGCCCGAGCTGCGCGCCGCGCCGCCGGCGCTGCCCGCAGAGCTGGCGCTGCCCGCAGGGCCGCGCTGGAGCGCCG
>JAJYNP010000304.1 GCA_021786265.1 Chloroflexota bacterium | reverse complement strand
GCACCGCCGTTCCCGGCCGTCCCAGCAGCAGATGCCCGCTGCCTGGCACGATCGCCGCGGCGACCATCGCCAACCACGCCGGGCCGCGAACCCCCACGGCCGCCGGCAAGCCACCCTGCACGATCACCGCGCGCTCCGGCATCGGCCACCAGTCTGAACCGCGCGCCGGCATCGTCAAGCGCCAGACGGGTCTGACCGGGGACGCCCGATGGCACCGACGAGATCGGCCGGCCGGATGCCCCCGCCGCCTTGACCGCGGCGGTCCGGACCAGGCTCGGGAGGGCTGTGTCGGCACTTGATGCCATGAAGGAGCGGGCCTCCGCTCCCATGCTTATGGCGTGGACCCAGGTCGGGTCCGCCAGACGCAAGCGATCAGGAGGGAGGCCCAGACCATGGTGTACCTCGGCGTCGACCTGCACCGCAAGGTCTCGCACGTGGTCGCCCTCGGCGAGACCGGCGAGATGATCCTGAGCCGGCGCTTCGCCCACGATCGGGAGGCGTTCCGGCGCGTCTTCGGCGAGCTCGAGCCGGAGCCCGTCTCGGTCGCCTTCGAGGCGACGTACGGCTGGGGCTGGTTCGCCGATCTCCTCGCCGACGCCGGCATCGAGGCCCACATGGCCCACCCGCTCGCGACCAAGGCGATCGGCGCGGGCCGGGTCAAGAACGACGCGGTCGACGCGGGGGTGCTCGCCCACCTGCTGCGGACGAACCTGCTGCCCGAGGCCTGGATCGCCCCGCCGGAGGTCAGAGAAGCCCGCCGGCTCGTCCGGATGCGCGCGTCGCTCGTGCGGATCCGCTCCCGGCTCAAGTGCCAGGTTCATGCCCTGTGCGCAGACGCCGGCGTGTCCGTGCCGGTGAGCGATCTGTTCGGGCGAACGGGGCGCGAGCTGCTGGCGACCCTGGCGCTCCGGCCGATCTCGGCCGGCCGGCTCGCGGCGCATCTGCGCCTCATCTCTTGACCTGGGCCGCGAGATCGTCGCCGCCGACCGGGAGATCGTCGCGACCTTCCGGGGTGACGACCGGATCCGCCGGCTGACCCCGATCCCGGGGATCGGCTTTCTCACCGCGGCGACAGTGGTGGCCGAGGTCTGGGACGTCGGGCGCTTCGAGAGCGCGGACCGGCTCGCCAGCTGGGCCGGGCTGACCCCGACCGAGCGCAGCTCGGCCGACCACACCAGACGCGGCCACATCTCCAAGCAGGGCAGCCGCTGGCTGCGCTGGTCGATGGTCGAGGCCGCCGCCAAGATCGGCCGGAGCGCGGTGAAGCTGCACCGCTTCGCCGACCCGATCGCCGAGCGACGGGGGACCAAGATCGCCCGGGTCGCCCTCGCCCGGCGGATCCTCACCCTCGCCTTCTATGCCCTCCGCGACGAGCGGGGCTGCCGGGACTACCCGCCGCTCTTTAGCTCCGTCGCGCCGGTCGGTCACGGCGCGCTCGCTCCTTATCATGGCCTCACCCGACGGCCGCAACATTGATTGAGCCGCCTCTCCGGCCGCATGCCACCATGAGGACCACCCTCGAATAGATGACTGACCGGAAGTGCCCGACCAGGACGCTGGTGCCCGCGGCCGCCCAATCGTGACCGACCAGGTAAGAGAAGACCCGATGCATCCGCGACCACCGCCTTGACACGGCCCGCTCCTTCAGTGGCAGCGGGCCGCTGGCGCGGCCACCCGAGACCGATGAAAGTAGGCGCGGGTCGCCTGGTGACGTCGGCTTCTCATTGGTGCCAGCGGAGCCCGTTTCATAGTGGGACGCGGGGACCTCGGGGCACGATTGACTGCGCCGCGAGCGCGAGCTTCAGATTCCACGCGAGTGAGGTCCCTCCAGGTGGCCCGGCGGTGCACGGACCGATTGCGGAGGGCTGCCTCATGGACACGCTGATCGAGCGCTGCGCGGGGCTCGATGTCCACAAGGACACGGTGGTCGCCTGCGTCCGGGTCCGGGACGGGCGGGGCGAGCGGCAGGTCGAGACCGCGGAGTTCGGCACGACGACCGTCGCCCTGCTCGCGCTGCGCGACTGGCTCACGGGCCTCAGGGTTCAGGTCGTGGGTATGGAGTCGACGGGGGTCTACTGGAAGCCCGTGTTCTACGTGCTCGAGGACGCCATGACCTGCTGGCTGCTCAACGCCCGCCACCTGCGCAACGTCCCCGGGCGCAAGACCGACCTGCCCGACGCGGCCTGGATCGCCCAGCTCGTCGAGCACGGCCTGGTGCGGCCCAGCTTCGTGCCACCGCCGGAGATCCGGGAGCTGCGCGACCTCACCCGCTACCGGAAGGCCCAGATCCAGGAGCGCAGCCGCGAGGCGCAGCGTCTCGACAAGGTGCTTCAGGATGCCGGTCTCAAGCTCTCGTCGGTCGCCTCCGACATCCTCGGCGTCTCGGGGCGGGCGATGCTCGCCGCCCTCGTCGAGGGCAGCCGCGATCCGGCGGCCCTGGCCGAGCTCGCCAAGGGCGCGCTGCGGGCGAAGATCCCGGCCCTCCGGGAGGCGCTCACCGGGCGCTTTAGCGCCCACCACGCGCTGCTCGTCGGCGAGATCCTCGCCAAGCTCGACTACCTCGACGAGGCGATCGGGCGTCTGTCGGCCGAGATCGACCGCGTCATGGAGCCCTTCCGCGCACAGGTCGTGCTGCTCGACACGATCCCGGGCATCGACCGCCGCTGCGCCGAGGCGCTCGTCGCCGAGATCGGCGTCGACATGACCCGCTTCGGCGACGCGAGCCGGCTCGCGTCGTGGGCGGGCGTCTGTCCCGGCCAGCACGAATCGGCTGGCAAGTCCAAGACGGGCCGGACTCGCAAGGGACCGAAGTGGCTGCAGGTCCATCTCACCGAGGCGGCCAAGGCCGCCGCCCGCTCCAAGGGCACCTACCTCGCCGCCCAATATGCTCGCCTGCGCCCGCGCCGGGGCCATGCCAAGGCGACGGTCGCGCTCGAGCACTCGATCCTCGTCGCCGCCTACCACATCCTCGATCGGGGCGTCCCCTACACCGACCTCGGCGGGGACTGGTTCCTGCGTCGCCACGACCCAGAGCGTCACGCCCGCCACCTCGCCCGCCAGATCGAGGCCCTCGGTTTCCAGGTGACGCTCAGCCCGGTGGTCGCAGCGTGACCCTGGGTGCTACTTTCGCTTCAGATGACACCAGAGGCCGGGGACCCGATGATGGCGAGTGTCCCACCACTCACGGAGCACGGACGCGAAAGGGGGCCAACGATGCCGGAGCAGACGGGCTACACGATCGGCTGGGGCACGCTCGCCCTTATCAACGCCGGTCTCGCCCAGGGCAAGGGCCGGCCCGGTGGCTGGTGGTTCCTCATCTCGCTCCTCCTCGGTCCGATCGCGACGCTCATGATCGTCCTCCTCCTGCCCCAACAGACCGTGGAGCCGCCGGTCACCGGCGGCCGGTGGCGTCCTCGACCCTTCACGCGCCTCGATTGGATCGTGGCCGGGATCATCGTCGCCGCGCTGGTCCTGACCGCGGTGGTGCTCGTCTTGAGGATCTGAGCTGCTGCTGCGCCGGGCTCCATCCCTCACCCGGAGTGTCGGCAGACTTCAATGGGGCCACGACCATCTGATCGTGGAAATACCCTTCGCCGAGTTGCCCGAGTTGACTGGACAGGTTCTGGCTTCAATGGGGCCACGACCATCTGATCGTGGAAATATGGTTTCCGCCCGCTGCCTACTCAGACGATCCTGGCGCGGCGCCCGCGCGCAGGAGGCCGATCCTCGCGAGGTCGCCCGCTTGCTCGCCGCGGTCCTGCAGGCGCCTACGCGGAGGTGATGCCAAGCCGACGATCACAGATCCGTATCCTCTTGGGCGGAGGAGCCTGAGCCGTCAGCGCTTTTCCAGCAGCTCCGGGACGCGACCTGGCGTGCCACCTAGGTTGTCACACGGTGAGGTGGCTCGACAAGAGTTTCTTATTTCCGTCCGACACTTCTCCGCCGCCGTCGTCGCCCCGCCTTCGCTGTGGCTACGAACGAACGCGAGGAACGTGACTCGGTCCTGCCGCCAATGGCGCCGCCCGATTCCGCGGTGACCGGGGAGGCGGCACTCAACTCCCGAGCACGATCCAGCCCAGCGACCGCGCGATCTGGGCCTGGCGGAGGTCAAACGTGACGAAGGGCAGCGCGCCTCCACCGGCCTCCCTCGCCGCCCCGAGATGGAGCGCGTCCAGAGTGCGCGCGCCGGTGACCTCGGCGATCTCCGCCGCCGCTTCGCAGACGTTGTCTGTGGGCTCCACCACGGAAACCGTCAGCCAGTCCCGATCGAACTGCCGCCGAGCCGCCCGCAACGCGACGCCCTGCAGCTCGCGCGCGAGACCGCGGCGGACCTCGACCGCTGTGTGTCGTGCCGTCACCCACTCGGGGTCGGCGGTGAGGATCTCCTCGGCGTGCGGGCTGTCGGGCTCGTCGAAATAGAGCTTGAGGAAGGCACTGGCGTCGACGTAAAGGGTCACGCCCCCCGATCCTCAGCGAGCATCTCCGTCACCCGCCGGGAGGCGGGGAAGCGCCGCCAGGGTCCGACGGGATGCCCTTCGGCTGGTCGGATCCACCCTTCGGCGATCCCCTCCGCCAGCCGCGCCCGGCCGGGCAGGGGGCCCAGGACGGCCTTGGGCTGCCCTCGATCGGTGACGCGGATCACCTCTCCCCGAGCTGCCCGCTCCAGGTAGTGGGAAAGCCGCCCCTTGAGATCTCGGACCGACACATCACTCATATGACCACGCTAATGACTCCTGTGGTCACCGTCAAGCGGATCGATCCAGACCCAGGCGGGCGTCGATCAGACGCGGATCACAGCCCGGCCCGGGACCTCCACGTAGTCCTCGTCCTGCGTCACGACGGGGACCCCCATCGAGATCGCGGTCGCTGCGATCCATGAGTCGTTGACGGGCATCCGAAGACCAAGCTCACGCAAGGTGACACGGAGCCTGGCCCGCGCCTCGGCGACTCGGTCATCGACCACGATCGGGTCGAGCGTGAGCGCCTGCGTCAGCGTCGCCAATCGCCGGTCGCGCGTGTCGACATCGGTAGCGGCGAGCACGCCGGGCCCGAAGTTCGCCGATCGTGATCACGGAGACGGCGAGCCGTTCGGGAAGGGCGTCCGCTCACAGCGCGCGGCCCGACTCGTTGGCGATGAAGATGCTGGTATCCGCGACTCCGTCGGTCACCGGACGCGGATGTCGTCGGTCGTGTCCGGAGCGAGTTCGCGCAGGTCCGCGCGGAGACGAGCATCAGCCTGATGCTGAAGCATCCGGCGGACGAACTCCTCCCGGTTGAGCCATCGAGGGCGCCGACCGACGGGCAGGAGGACGGCCACGGCCCTGCCCTCGACGGTGATGGTGATCGACTCGCCGGCTTCCACTCGATCAAGCAAGGCGCGGGTGTTGTTCCGAAGCTCACGCGATGCGACATCGACCATGACGCAACCGTAGCACAGCTGCGACATGCGTCGCGAGCCGCACCAGCAGTCGAGTGCGTCCTGGCCCCTCGTCTCCCACTGCCCGGCGCCGGCGGCAATGAGCGGCGACTTGGTCACCATGGTTCTTCGCGCCGCAGGCGAGCCGGCCTCGCCGCGATCGTCGAGGCGGTCGATGTTGTAGTATGCAACGATGCTGACCGTTCCTGAGGTCGCCAGACGGGTAGGGAAGAACCCCGAGACCATTCGCCGCTGGATCCGCGAAGGAAAGCTACCGGCCACCAAGATCGGCACCCAGCACGTCATCGACGAGGACGACCTTGCACTCGTCGGCGGCCTTCCGCCAGGGCCTCGACCTGCCCAGGGTCCCCACACGATGCCGGATTGGCTCGACGTAATCCGGCGCTCAAGAGCCGAGCGGTCGGCGCGCCTCGCCGAGGCGGCCGGACTGTACGGCTCGGGGTTCCCAGTGCCTGCGCACCCGCCCGAGCGAGGGGATCTCTGGCTGCCCGCCATCGTGGGCCGGATCGTCCGGCTGGTCGACCCGGTGCGAATCATCCTGTTCGGATCCCGAGCGCGCGGAGACGCTCGTGACGACAGCGACTACGACATCCTCATGATCCTGGACGAGGTCGAAAATCGCCGAGCGATGCGCATCCGCATCCGCGGTGCTCTCGATGACTTGCCGATCGCCAAGGACGTCATCGTCGCGACGG
>JAJYNP010000087.1 GCA_021786265.1 Chloroflexota bacterium | reverse complement strand
GGGATGTCGGAGCGGACCGAGGCCGCGATCCTCGACGGGATCGCGCAGCTGCAGCGTCGCCAGCAGCGGATGCGCCTGGGCGAGGCCGAGCGCATCGTCGAAGGGATCGTGGCGGAGCTGGACGGCACGCCCGGCGTGCACGAGCTCGTCCCGGCCGGCTCGTTCCGCCGTCGCCGGGAGACCGTCGGCGACCTCGACCTGCTCGCCTCCACGGACGACCCGGGGGCGCTCGTCGGCCGCTTCGCCGGCATGCCCTCGGTCGACCGCGTGATCGGGAGCGGCCCGCACAAGGCATCGGTGCGGCTTCGTGACGGCCCGCAGGTCGACCTGATGGTGATGCCACCGGGAGAGGAGGGGACGTACCTCGTCCACTTCACCGGGTCGAAGGAGCACAACGTGCGGCTCCGTTCCCGCGCCCGCGACCGGGGCTGGAGCCTGTCCGAGAAGGGCTACCTGCGCCTCGGCCCGGACGGCGAGCCGCTCGGGGGCGACCGTGCCGAGCTGAGGACGTGCGCCACGGAGGAGGAGGCGTACGCCTTCCTCGGCCTGGCCTGGGTTCCTCCGGAGCTGCGCGAGGACCGCGGCGAGATCGAGGCGGCCGCCGGTGGGCGCCTACCCCGGCTCGTGGAGCTGGCCGACCTGCGCGGCGACTGCCACACGCACTCCGACTGGTCGGATGGGGTGCACTCGATCGAGCAGATGGCGGAGGCGGCCCGGGCGCGCGGGTACGCCTACCAGGTGCTGACCGACCACTCCTTCGGGCTCGCGATCGCCCGGGGACTCACGGCCGAGCGCGTGCTGGAGCAGCGCGGGATCGTGGCGGCGCTCAACGAGCGGTTCGCACGGGAGGAGGATGCCGGCCGAGCGCCTGCCGCGACGCCCGCCGAGGGCTTCCGGCTGTTGCACGGCTGCGAGCTCGAGATCCGGGCGGACGCCACGCTCGACTTCCCGGACGAGGCCCTGGCAGCGTTCGACCTGGTGGTGGCTTCGCTGCACGTCTCGCGACGGCAACCGCGGGAACAGCTCATGGCGCGGGTGATGGCGGCTCTCCGCAGCCCGCACGTCGACATCCTCGCGCACCCTGCGGGCAGGATGATCGGCGGGCGGGAGGACCTGGACCTCGACTGGGACGCGCTCTACGCAGAGGCGGCGCGGACCGGGACGCTGCTCGAGATCAACGGGTCGGATCATCGGCTCGACCTGTCCGACGAGCGGGCGCGGGCGGCGGTCGGGCACGGCTGCCTGCTCTCGATCGACTCGGATGCGCACCGGGTCGAGGAGCTCGATGCGGTGCGCTGGGGCGTCGCCACGGCCAGGCGGGGCTGGGTCCAGGTCCCCAGCGTGGCAAACACGTGGTCGCGTGATCGGATGCTCGACTGGCTGGAGCGGAAGGCGGAGCGGCTGGGCTGAGGTCGGGCCGCTGGGTTGAGGTCGGGCCGCGCGGCGCGTCCGGACGGGGCTCCGTCGAGGTCGGGCGTGACGCCCGGGGCCCGATCGTGCGGATCCGCGCGGCGTGCGCGTACCATCGCGGACGATGCGCAGTGACCGCTGGCGAACGTCCGAGCTCGTCCTCCTGGCCACGGGCGCCGCAGCGGTCGGGATGCTGCTCGGCGGTGCCGCGTTGTGGCTGGCGGGCGTGGCGCTCGCCATGCTCACCGCGATGGGGACCTTCGCGATCCTGTACGAGCACGAGCCGAGAGGCGTACCCATCGAATCGCTGGCGCCGCCCGCGGTGGGCGCCATCGGGACACTGGGCCTTGCCCATCTCGCGGGGGTGGGCGCGCTGGCGCTGCCCGCGCTCGTGGTCGGCGGTGGGCTGATCGCCGCGAGCGTGTCGCTCGAACGTCAGATGCTCGCCCCGGCCGAGGGGGTCGCGGAACGTCGCCGCAACCTGCTGCAGCAGCTGAGCCTGCTGCTCGCGTTCGTCGCGTTCGCAGGCGTCGCCGGAGCCGTACCGGGAGGCCTCGCCGAACCGGCTGGCCTGGGTACCGGCCTCCCGCTCAACGAGCCCGGCCTGGTGCTGCTGGTGGTGGGCGACGCGGCTGTCGCGTTCCTGCTCGGGTACCGGCTCGCCGCGGTGCGGGTGGCCATGGTGCGCGATGCCGCGTTTGCGGCGGGCACGTTCGCCGTGGTGGTGGGCGTGGCCGCGGCCGTGCTCCGGGCGCTCGCGCTTCCGCGCCTGGTAGGCCCGGCGGTGCTCGCCGCGGTGTTCGCGCTCTGGGCGGCCTACCGGGCGGCGCCCGGGTCCGAGCGGCGCTCGTTCGCGTGGCTCTGGGAGTACGGGATCCTGTCCGTGGCCGCGGCGCTGGCCGTCGCCTGGAACCTGCTGCTGCGCTGAGCAGGAATGACCCGGGCCTGCGCGCGGGCTCGGCGCGCGGCAGGATCACCCGCGCGGCCGCCGACTCATCCCGCGTCCAATCCCGCGGTTCCGCCTGCGGGAGACGGCGCTTTCCGCGTCAGGTGGCGGCCTGTGCGAGACGGCCCAGCAGCACCTTCAGCTCGGCGATGACCTCCGGGTCGTCCTCGGCATCCAGCAGCATCCGGAGGCCGGTTCTGACCAGCTCGAGTTCACTGGGCGAGAGCTCCACGTTGACGTGCGCAAGATCCGCGGATTCCTCAATTGCTTCCATCGAGGTGCCTCCCGTCGTGACGATCGTAGCGCCCCCTGCCGTGCAGGCAAGAGCCGATCCGGATGCGTTTGGAGGACGCGACGGAGTGCCGCTCAACCGTGCCCCGGGACGCGGCCCTGGCTGTCCAGCCGGCAGCGGCGTTCCGCTGATGCACATCGGGAGGGCCGTACGCGGAGAGATGGCCCCGAGCTCGGCGACCGCGATTGCCCCGTCGCATCGCTGCCTGCCCGAACCACCCATGCCCCCGCACGAACCGGCTGGTGCTGCTGCCGTTGGCAAGGACGGAGCAGGCTGCCGAGCCCCACGGGTGCCGCGTCGGCCACGTAAGGCTCACCGGGTGTGCAATAGCGCCGGCTGCGGGCTGACCGGCCGCGATTGACCAGGGACGTCGCCATCGGCCGGCAGGTGGCGGTCTGCCGCACCAGGCGGCGGGTGCCGTTTGACAGAGTCGCGCCGCGGATGGTACATAACGACGGCCCCACGTCCGTCGTGTCGTCATGGGCGTCGCACGGCGCGTCGGGACCTGAGCCCGATCGAAGGAGTCCATGAGCTTCCCCGAACTTGCAGGCGCGGCCACCACCGGTGCGTCCACCGTCCGACTCAAGAGGCAGCTCGTCGAGCAGGCCATCGCCGCCGCCTCAGCCGCCGATTGGAGCGGCGCCGCCGACGTCAACCGCCGGATCCTGGAGCTGGGGCCCGACTCGGCCGCCGAGAACCGCCTCGCCAAGGCGCTCTGGGAGCTCGGCGACCTGGGCGACGCGCGCGAGCACTACCAGGCCGCGCTGGCCCTGGACCCCACGAACCGGATCGCCGAGCGCAACATCGACCGGCTCCGCGTCCTGCTCGTCGAGGCGGGCGATCGAACGACCCCGGCCGAGGTCGGCGACAAGGCGCCCGTGAACATCTTCGTCGAGGAGACCGGCAAGACCGGGTTCGCGGGGCTCTACGAGCTGGTCCACCCGCGACAGCTCGCGCAGGTCAACCCGGGCGACCTGGTCGAGCTCGTGCCCGACGGAAGCCGCCTGCTGGCGCGATCCAACGGCCACCACATCGGGACCGTCGATCCCAAGGTGGCGGCCCGGCTGCTCAAGCTGATGGCCGAGGGCAACCAGTACACGGCCGGCGTCACGAGCCTGGGCGAGCGCGACGTGCGGATCATCATCCGCGAGACGTACCAGGACCCGCGCAACTACGGCAAGGTCTCGTTCCCGACGGCCGCCAAGGCCTCGGACCTGCGGCCCTACACCAAGGGGACGCTCGTGCGCGAGGAGATCGACCTCGAGGAGGAGCTCGAGTACGACGAGGAGGACGAGTCACTCGACGACATCGACCGCGTCGTGCCCGCCCAGGTGACCGACGAGGAGGCGTTCGTCGAGGAGCCCGACGCCCTCGACGAGGAGGCGTAACAGGCCGACCGCCGAAGCTGCGGTCGCCAGGCCCGGGGTTGCCAGTCCCCGGGGTGCCAGTCCCCGGGGTGCCAGTCCCAGGGTGCCAGTGCCCCGGCTGGTGGCCGGCGCCGCCATCGGGATTCCCGCTCGCCACCCCCGGTAGACTTCGCCGAGATGCCTGAGACGCTCTCGTCGCTCATCCGGCCCGAGCAGGGTCCGCTCCTGCCCACGTTCGAGCGCCTCGCGCCGCCTCCGCCCCTGAACGTCGTCGCCGCGGAGATCGAGGCCCGATCACGGCCCGGCGACGTGGTGGTCGATCTGTTCGGGCGCGGCGGGTGGGTCGCGAGGACCGCGATCGCCCACCTGCGCCGCAGCTACACGTTCGAGTCGGCCCCCCTCACCCGGCTGCTTGCCGAGATCGTGCTGCGGCCGCCCGACATCCGCCACTTCGACGCCGCCGTCCAATCGCTCGCCGCGCACCCCCGGGGCGACGGCAACGTCCGGCAGTCGATCGCCGAGCTGTTCGCGTCGCGCTGTCCCACCTGCGGCCGATCGGTGACGGTCGACGAGTTCATCTGGGACGGCGAGGCCGAGGCTCCCTTCCGGAAGAGCTATCGCTGCGCCACGTGCCGCGACCAGGTGGGCGGTGGCGAGCAGCGGACGACAGGGACTGACGCGGCCGACGCGGCGCGAGCCCAGGCGACCCAGGCCAGCCACGAGGATCTCGACGCGCTGCTCTCCCGCTACGCCGTGATTGCCGGGCTCGAGGGCCTCCCGGCGCAGCTCCTCTCGCTCTACACGCCGCGTACCCTCGCCGCGTTCCATGCGATCGTCGAGCGGCTGGACGGGGACCTGCGTGCGGCCCCGGTCGAGGCGGCGCTGCGGCTGGCGTTCCTCCACGCCGTCCTGCCGGCGAGCAAGCTGAACAGCTACCCGGGGCGTGTTGCCGCCCTGCGGATCTCGAACGGGCGCGTCCGCCTGCCCGGGGGGCACCAGTGGCGGGAGCGGAACCCGTGGCTGCTCTTCGAGGACGGATGCCGCCTCGTGCGGGGCTTCATCCAGCGGATCCAGGCGCTGCCGGGCGGCCAGGTCCAGGCCCGCCTCGGCGACGACCTTCTCGACCTCGCGGACGCCACCGCGAACGTGGTGCTGCGGCGCGGCCTTCCGCCGGCGCACGAGGGCGGCGGCATCCGCGCCCGGGTGGAGCGCCCCGATCCACGCGTGCGGCTCGTGCTGACGCAGCCGCCCCTGCGCTGGACCACCGAGTCGCTCTCGTTCGCGTACCACGCGACCTGCCTCGTGCTGGGCCCCGACGCGGCGGTGTCTCTGCCCCTGGAGGGCCTGGCGGGCCCGGCGCCGCGCCCCGGATGGGGCTGGGAGGCGTCCGCGCTCGAGCGCGGGCTCGGTGCGGTCCGGCCGATCCTTGCCGCCGACGCGCGCGCCGTCGTCATGCTGGAGCCCGGGGGCCCGGAGGCGCTGGTCGCGGGCGCCCTGGGCGGGGTGGGTGCCGGCTACCGGCTCACCAACGCCCTCCTGGCAGAGGCGGACGAGCTGGTGGGCGGCACGCTGGAGTTCGGGATCGCCGCGGATGCGGGCGGTGGGATCCGGTCGCGCGCCGGGCTGGCGCTCCCGGGAGACGGCGAGGCCGTGCCGGACGGGGCGACGGCCGGCGGGCGCCCGGACCACGCGGTGGGGTTCCAGCTTGCGGCGGTCGAGCGGGACGTGACGGAGACTGCGGTCGCCATCCTCCAGGCACGGGGGGAACCCGCCCGGTTCGAGCGGTTGCTCGGGGAGATCCTGGTGGGGCTCGATCGGGCCGGACACCTGCGCCGCCTGGTCGGGACCCGGACGTACGGCGAGTCGGTGGCTCGCTCGGAACGTGCGGCCGCGGCCCTCGGGCTGCTCGGCGAGCGCCCGGACGGCCCGGCGCCAGGTCCGGCAGGGGGCTCCGAGACCGCGGCCCCGGAGACCGCGGCCCCCGGGTCCGACGGGGCTGCGGATGGCCAGGGGGAGGGACGCGCCCGGGACGCGCGTGGTGGCACGCCGGGCGCCGAGCGGCACGGCACGCCGGGCGCCGAGCGGCACGGCACGCCTGGCGCCGAGCGGCACGGCACGCCTGCACCCGCAGAGTCGCCAATCGCGTCGCGAGGCGCCGACCACGTCACGATGCTGCTGGAGCTGATCCAGGGCGAGCTCGCCCGGCCGAAGCACCCCCGGCTGGTCGAGGTGGAGCCGGGCCGCTGGTGGCTGCGCGACCGGCGGGACCTGGATGGGGCGGCGATCCCGCTCTCCGACCGGCTCGAGTGGGCGATCTTCAGCCTGCTCTCGACGACCGGCGGGTTGAGCGAGGGCGCGTTCTACGACCGGGTCGCGGCGATGTTCCGGGGCTATGACGCCCCCGACCAGTCGCTCGTGCGGGCCTGCCTGGAGAGCTACCGCAGCCGCGCGTCGACGGCCGAGATGCTGATGACCGGCGACGAGCTGCAGGCGCGCTACCGGGAGCACACCGACCTCGTGGGCCTGCTCGTCGAATACGGCCACCGGCTGGGCCTCCGCTGCTGGGTGAGCCCGAAGGAGCAGAAGCGCCCGTACCGGGGGCGCCCGCTGGCGGGCCTCCTCTCCGACCAGGAGGCCCGCGCCTACCTGCCACTCGTCTCGCGGGGGCCCGTCGAGGCGCTCGAGGCGGTCGACTGCATGTGGTACCAGCGCGGCAAGGCCACGCTGATCTTCGAGGTCGAGTGGACCGCGATGCTCGGGGAGCCGCTGCTGCGGCGTGGCCGGCAGATCCCGCAGGACGACACGGTGGTGCGGTTCCTCGTCGTCCTGCCGGAGCGCGCCGAGCTCGTGCGGTTCAAGCTCACCCGGTCGCCCGTTCTTCGAGCGGCGCTCGGGGAGGGGAACTGGCACATCCTCAAGGCGAACCACCTGCGGACGCTGGTCGCGCGCGAGGGCGCGGACCTGGCGCGGTTCGAGCCATACCTGGGGCTGGACCCGGAGATCGAGCGTCAGGGGGAGCAGCTGCCGCTGTTCGGGTGAGAAGCTCGGCGCCAGGTCCGCCCGCGCGGTGGCCTCGCCGATCCGCCCAGCTGTCTGGCCGGTCGCGCCGGGTGTCTGGCCGGTCGCGCCGGGTGTCTGGCCGGTCGCGCCGGGTGTCGACGATCAGTGAACAGCGGGCCAGCCGGTGGGACCCGTCGCCGGCCCTCGGGAGCGGCGCGGTACCGACGCCGGCAGGCAGCGGTCCTGCCACGCGCCGCGCGCAGCGGCCTGCCACGATCCCGGCACCCGCAATCGGCAGCGCCAGGCGCTGCGCGGAGCAGCCTGCCCGCGGGTGCCCGCGCCTCGCCTCGCCGGGCCCCCTGAGACCGGTGGCTGTTCACTGATCGTGGAAGAAGGTCAACCGCGGCCAGGTGCCCCGCGGCCTGGCGCTCTGCGGCCAGGCACCCCGCGGTCAGGCGCCCCGCGGTCAAGTCAGGCATGCGGCCAGGCGCCCCGCGGCCACAACGCCCCGCGGCCAGGTGCCCCGCGGGCCGGTCAGGCATGCGCCCCGCCGTGCCCGCCCGCAACGCTCGCGGACACAGGCGGCCCGGCCCTTCGTCGCGTCAGCCCCCCGCGATCGCCCCGACCGCCTCCACGAGCCGGTCGATCTCGTCGGCGGTGTTGTAGTGGGCGAGCCCCACCCGGACCATCCCGCCCGATTCCGCCAGCCCGAGGGCCCGGATGAGCTCGTACGCGTAGTAGTCGCCGTCCCAGGTGCAGATGCCGCGCTCGCCGAGCGCCGCCGACACCGCCTGCGGGTGGTGCCCCTCGAGCGTGAACGCGACCGTGGGGCAGCGCTCGTCGACGCGCGCCGGGTCGACGATCCCGCGGATCGCGAGGCCAGGGACGGCTGCCAGCCCGTCGATCAGGCGTGGCGTCAGCGCGCGCTCGTACCCACGGATGGCCGCCATCGCGGCACGCATCCGTGCCCGGCGCCCACCGTCGGCGGCGCCCGGTTCGCCCGACGCGCCTCCCTGTGTGACGCCGACCCACTCCAGGTACCGGAACGTGCCGAGGAGCCCCGCCTGCGCCTCGTGGGCCTGCGTCCCCGTCTCCAGCCGGGACGGCAGCCCGTCGTCGGCCGGACGCACCTTGTAGACGGGCAGCGCCTCGAGCAGCTCGCGGCGTCCCCAGAAGAGCCCCATGTGGGGCCCGAAGAACTTGTACGGCGAGCACACCAGGTAGTCGGCGTCCAGGCCGGCGACATCGATCGGGACGTGCGGTGCCGCGTGCACGGCATCGACCCACACCCGTGCGCCGGCGGCGTGGGCGGCATCCGCGATCATCCGAACCGGGTTGATCGTGCCGACCGCGTTCGAGGCCAGGCCCACCGCGACCAGTCGTGTGCGCGGCCCGAGCGCGCGCTCCAGACCGTCCAGGTCGAGCGTGCAATCGTCCGTCCGCACGTCGACCCACCGGACCGTCACCCCGAGGTCGTGCTCGAGTGCCAGCCAGGGCGCCACGTTGCAGTCGTGGTCGAGACGCGTGACCACCAGCTCGTCGCCGGGGCGCAGCGTCCGCCCGATCGCCCGGCTCATCGCAAACGTGATCGTCGTCGCGTTCGCACCGAACGCCACCTCGTCGTCGGCGGCGCCCAGGAAGTCGGCCGCGGCGGCGTGGGCCTCCGCCAGCAGCGCGTCGCTCTCGACGCTGGTGGGGAACGCGCCGTGCGTGTTCGTGTTGCGCGACGTCAGGTAGTCGCGGATGCCATCCAGGCAGAGGTCCGGCACCTGCGTCCCGCCGGGACCGTCCAGGTAGACGATCGGGCCGCCGGAGACGTGCCGAGCGAGCGACGGGAAACGGGCGCGAATCGCGTGGACATCGAAGGTTTCGGGGGTCGGCATGGCCCGAGTGTAACGCGGGGCCAGGAGTCCCCGCTCTCCCGCGAACATCCCGCGCGGCGCTCCCTGGGGCATGTCTCCGACCTGCGTGCGGCGGAGGTCACTGGCAGGATTCGCCCGACTAACGTAGACTTCCGGCAGCGATCCCACGAAAATGTAGCTGCACTGGCTGTAGCTCTGCGAAAATCGCAGGATCACCTGGAGACCGTCATGGCAATCGACAACCCCGCCCGATCCGAGCAGCCGGCAGCCCGCGCCGCCCGCCCGGCTCCCGAGCTCCCGCGGACGCAGCAGGCCACCGCGTACCGTCGCGCGGCCCGGGTGCTCCCGGGGGGCGCGAACTCGAATTTCCGCGCGTGGGGCGAGCGGACGGTCTACGTCGATCGGGGGAAGGGCGGCCGCGTCTGGGACCTCGACGGCAACGAGTTCATCGACCTGCGCATGGGCTACGGCCCCGTGATCCTGGGCCACGCCGACGCCCGGGTCGACGACGCGGTGAACGAGCGGATGCGGCAGGGCGTCAGCTTCTCCCTCACCACCGAGGACGAGATCCGGGTCGCCGAGCTCATCACGGAGCTCACCTTCTGCGAGATGGCGCGCATGACCGTGTCGGGCACCGAGGCGACCATGCACGCGATCCGCGTGGCCCGCGGGTTCACCGGGCGCGACAAGATCGTGAAGTTCGAGGGGCAGTATCACGGGGTCCACGACTACGCGCTGATCAGCGTCCTGCCCAACGATGTGAGCACGCTCGGCGACCGTGAGAACCCGGTGCGGCTGGCCTGGGGGCGGGGGATCCCGAAGGCGATCACGGAGACCGTGATCCCGGTGCCCTACAACGACCTCGCGACGCTCCGCCGCGTGTTCGAGCACGAGGGTGACGAGATCGCCGCCGTGCTGATCGAGCCCGTCCTCGGCAACGCGCAGGGGATCCTGCCGGCCCCGGGCTTCCTCGAGGGTGTGCGGGCCATCACGCGCGAGTTCGGCGCGCTGCTGATCTTCGACGAGGTCAAGACCGGGTTCCGGTTCGCCCGCGGCGGTGCCGCGGAGCACTTCGGCATCACGCCGGACCTGGCGACCTACGCGAAGGCAATGGGCAACGGGTACCCGGCGGCCGCGTTCGGCGGGCGGCGCGACGTGATGAGCGTGCTCCCGGAGCACGTCAGCCACGGCGGCACGTACGCCGGGAACCGGGTGGCCGCGGCGGCCGCGGTCGCGACGCTCACCATCCTGAGGGACACAGAGGCGCTGGCCACCATCCGCCGCACGGGCGAGGCGGTGCAGCGGGGCCTGGACGAGGTCGTCTCACGGCGTGGGCTGGCGCACGTGTTCACGGGCCACCCCGCGATGTTCGGGGTGATGTTCGCCGAGGCGATGCCGACCGACTACCGGGGCTGGGCGGGGACGGACCACGAGCTGTACGACGCCGTGGCCGGGGGCATGATTCGGCGGGGGGCGATGCCCGAGCCCGACTCGCGGGAACCCTGGTTCATGTGCGAGGCGCACGCCGCGGACGACACGATCGACCGGGTCGTGGGGATCTTCGAGGCGGCGCTCGACGAGGCGCTGGGGGAGCGCGCGGCCCCGCGTGGTAGCCACCTTCGAGACGTCGCCGGATAGGCGGTGACAGCTGCCCGGGCTGGGGTCGGTCGCGCCACATGCCTGCAGCCTGCACGGTGAGGCGACGATTCCCGCCACGTGCACGTAACCGACGGGGCGTCGCAGCAGGCGGGCATCCCTGTGCGTCCGGTGAGCAGGTTCGACGTGGCGCGGGCGCCAGCTGCAGGTTCCGTGCACGAAGGGGGAGGAATCACCGCGGCCGATGTCGCGGGCACCCGGTGAGGAAAACCATCGGTCGCGTTCGTGCATCCGGCGGGAATCGCGCCGTTCCCCGAAGCCGTCGCGCGCTCTCCCCGGTTGTCGCGTTACAGTGGGGCCCGACGATCGGGAGGGATGCATGCGCGCCGAAGGGATACTCGAGATCGCCGCGTCGTGCGGCAGCACCTGGGACGCCCTCACGGATCCCGCCGTGCTGGCCCGGTGCGTGCCCGGTGCCGGCTCCGTCTCGGTCGAGCCGGTGGGGCCCACCGAGCTTGCGCTGCGGGGCCGGATCGGCCAGGGGTTCCTGAGCCTGCCCGCCGAGGGACGGGTCGAGCTCAGCGACCTCAGCCGACCCGACGCGGCGACGGCGACGCTCCGGGGTTCGGTCGCGGGGACGGCGCTGGAGGCGAGCGCCCGGGTGACGCTCGAGGAGACCGCCCCGGAGCGCACCCTCCTGCGATGGGCGGCAGACGCGTCGATCGCCGGTCCGCTGTCTGGGGTGGCGGCCCCATTCCTGGATCGCGAGGGTCCCGGGCTGGTCGAGCGAACGCTGGATTGCCTGCGAGTCCGCCTCGAATCGGCCGCGGGGCCGGAAGCGGCATGACCACCCCCGGGGCAGCGTGCGGGACGGAGCTGCGGGTCGCGTGAACATCAAGCTCGAGACGCTGCCCGGATACGACCTGGTCGCGGGCCCGCACGCGGTGGTGGGCGACCTGATCCTGCTCATCATCGCCACGCTGGTGGCCCTCTGGCTGGCCCGCCGGCTGGTGCGGGGGGCCGTTGCGGCGCTGGTGAACCGCGAAGCCACCGAGGGGACGGCGCAGGAGCTCTCGGCGATCGAGGTGCGCAAGCGCAGCGAGACGCTCCAGGGCCTGGCGGACGGGCTCGTCCGCTCGATGATCCTGGTAGTCGCGTTCGTCACCGCGCTCGACAAATTCGGGTTGAACATCGGGCCGGCGGTGGCCGGCCTCGGGGTGGCCGGCGTGGCGCTCGGCTTCGGTGCGCAGAGCCTGGTCCGCGACTACCTCGCCGGCATGTTCGCCCTGATCGAGAACCACTACTCGAAGGGCGACGTCGTGAAGATCGCCGACGTCACGGGCACGGTGGAGGACTTCACGCTCCGGCGCACCACCCTCCGGGACATCGACGGGACGGTCCACATCGTGCCGAACGGGCTCATCGGCGTCACCAGCAACCTGACCCGGGTCTGGGGCCGCATCAACCTGGACGTCACCGTGGCCCACGGGTCCGACATCGATCGTGTCATCGAGGTGGTGAACGAGCTCGGCCGGAAGATGGCCGAGGAGCCGGCGTGGAAACGGCGCGTGCTGGAGGCGGCACGGGTGGAGCGGGTCGAGGCGATCGGCGAGTACGGCGTCACGCTCAAGATCCTGGGGTCGGTGCGTGCGGCGGACCGCTGGTCGGCGGCCGGTGAGCTCCGGAAGCGGGTGCTCGAGGCGTTCAAGGCGAACGACATCGAGTTCCCGCGCGCACAACGGGTGTTCGTCGCGCATCCGGGCGCCGGCCCCGCGCCGACGGCCCCCACGGACGAGGACCTGGCCGCCGGCTCGGACTGATCCGCCTGCGCCGACCGATCTGCCAGCGCCGACCTATCTGCCGTCGACCGCTGGGTGGGCGCGGGCCGACCCGCCGGCACCGACTCACCCGGCGGGAATCCCGCTGGCAGGACCGTCTGATGCGCGGACTCGTCCTCGGATCTGATCGGTCGGCTGCAAGGATCCCTCTCTAGAATCCGCCCATGCCGTTCGAGTTGTTCCGTCATCGCGACCGCGCGGCGTCGACCCCGGGAGGCGGCGGGGGCGCGACGGGCACGGGCGCCTCGAGCGCCGCGCCGTTCGAGGCGTTCACCGAAGATCGGCGGATCGTGGGAAGGGTGCAGGTCGAGGGGAGGCTGTCGGACGCGCTGAACCGCCGCGTGCCGCTGCCGGTCTTTGCGGTCAGCACGGCGCCGCTCGCGACCCGCGACCGGCTGGACGAGACGCCGGACCTGCACGAGCTCGACCCGTACGAGCTGGTCGTGGTCGCGTCGGGACCGGACAGCCAGTCGCCGATGACGTCCGAGCAGCGGGCCGCCGTTCGCACCCGCAAGATCCGCTACGACGTCTGCATCGAGCTGACGGGCGCCTCGGTGTGCGGCGTTGTCCACCTTCATCCGGGTACCGACCCCAGCGAGCTGGCCGGGCACCGACCCGAGCTCTTCGTGCCGGTGACCGACGCGGTCGTCCGGATCGGCTCGGTCGTCGAGGACCCCTCGCTGGATGTCGCCTTCGTCAACCGGGCCTACGTGCAGTCCGTGGTGCCCATCGATCAGGTGGCCGGCGCCACTGCCGCGCCTGAGGATCACCCGTCGGGCGCGAGCTGACCCCGCACCGGCTGCCCGTTCTCCGCGGCCGCGGTACTGTGCGCCGATGGAGCTCGTCGCTGGCACTCGACTTCCGGCCGCCGCGTTGATGACGGCCGAGCCCGCGCCCGGCCGCGATGCGGACCCGGTCGGCGGTCCCGCCTGGCCCGGCGCAGGGCGACCACCGGCCGACCGCGTGGGGTTCGCGCCCCGGCTCGCGGCCACCCTGGTCGACGCGGCGATCGTCGGCGTCGCCTGGTTCGTCGCGGTCTGGTTGTTCCTCGAGGCGGTGACGTTGACCGGAGCGCTCGACCCCGCGACGCTCCAGTCGCCGTCGCTCGACGCCATGACCCTCACTGCCCGGCAGTACGCGCTGGCGATGTTCGTGGCCGGAATCCTGTTCGTGATCCGGGGCGCATACCTCGTCTACGCGTGGGCAGCCACGGGCGCCACCCCCGGGCAGCAGCTGCTGCGGCTCGGTGTCGCGGACGCGCGGACCGGCGGGCGCCTGACGGTCGGGCGGTCGGCCGTGCGCTGGCTCGTCAGCGAGCTGCCCGGCCTGGGCCTGTTGCTGGGCCTCGGTATCCTCATCTGGTACGTGGCAGTCGCCCTGTCCATCGGCCGGAACCCGGAGCGTCGAGGCATCCACGACATCGCGGCGGGTTCCGTGGTGGAACGGCGATCGAGGCACGGCGCGCAGGAAGAGGGAGGTCACCCATGACGGGTTCCACGGATCCGGCCGGCCAGCCCGGGCCGCAGCGGAGCGACCCCGGCCCGGGTCAGGCCGGGGTCGGGCAGGCTCCGCCTCCGCCGTCGAGCTGGGGCGCGGCGGGCGCGCCTCCCTCGAGCTGGAGCCCGCCGCCGGTCGCGGCAGGGCCGGCGGCCGGCATCAACTACGCGGGCTTCGGCGTCCGCCTCGTGGCGTACATCATCGACATCATCGTGCTCGGGTTCGTCGAGACGATCCTGGGGCTCTTCGTGGTCGGGGCGTCGCTCGCGTCAGGGACGATCGGCTTCGGGTCGCTCGCCCTGCTGGCGATCATCGACCTGGCGCTGTCCGCCGTGTATTTCATCTACACGTGGACCCGGATGCGCGCGTCGCCGGGTGATCGCCTGCTCGGCCTGATGGTGTTGCAGGCATCCGATGGCAGTCCGCTCACCACGAACCAGGCGACGCTGCGCTGGCTGCTGCTCGCGGGCCCCGGCGCGCTGGCCACCCTCGGGAGTTACGGGGTGGGCGCGGGCGTCCTGATCTCACTGCTCGTCCTCGTCTGGTACGTCTACCTCGCCTGGACCACCGCCACCGATTCTCGGCGACAGGGGTTCCACGACAAGTACGTGGGGTCGGTGGTCGTCAAGGCGACGCTGATGTAGGTCCGGCGACGCGCGGGTCGCCGTCCGGGGACGCGCGGGCCGCCGTGCGTCGCTCCGGTGCCGCCGTGCGGCCGCTCCGGTGCCGCGTTGCGGTCACTCCGGTGCCGCGTTGTCCACCATTCGTCCACACCGCGCCGCGATCGTGGACGAATGGTGCTGCCGGGGCCGCAGTTGGTGGATAAGCCCGTTGACCCGCCAGGCGGGCACGCCATATCGTTGGTCTTGCCCGAAGGGGCCGTCACAGACCACCGGCACCGCAAGGTGCCGCCGGTATCGCAAGGTACCGATCCGAAGCCGCAAGGCGACGGGTCGCCGGGAGCAATTCCGGCGGGCCACCGAGATTACATCAAGGTGGTGCGAAGCGAGCGAGTAATCGCAGCGCACGCCGGGTGGTGTACCAGCGGTTCCTTCGGGCGCTTTCATGTCCGGCGGCGGTCTCCACGTCGCGGACTCATGCCCGGCGAGGGTCGTCCCCCGCCCCGGGGCCGAGCCCTGTCGGGGCCATGCATCCGGGGGGCCGAACCCTGTCGGGGCCATGCATCCCGGGGGGCCGAACCCTGTCGGGGGCCAGGCCTGTGTCGCATGCCTCGCTTCGGGGGCAGCCCAGGGTGGCCCGTGGCTGATGACTCGTCTCCGAGGTGATCCCGTGCGCGACGATCCCGATGCCCCGACCCTCCGGCCCGTCGACTGGCGCGCCCGGCTCGACGCGCTCGAGTCGGCGGTGCGCGACCGCACGGGGCTGATCCCGCGGCTGGGGGTCGTCCTGGGTTCCGGGCTCGGCGGACTGGCCGACGAGATCGAGGATGCGGCGGCGATCCCGTTCGCCGAGCTCCCCGGGTGGCCCGCCGCGACCGCCCCGGGACACGCTGGACGGTTGATTCTCGGGCGCCTCGCCGGGGTCCCGGTGGCGGCGCTGCAGGGCCGGTTCCACCTCTACGAAGGGCATCCGGTCGGGCTCGTCGTCCAGCCCGTGCTGCTGATGGGTCGCCTCGGGGCGCCCGTCGTGGTGCTGACCAACGCCTCGGGCGGCGTGAACCCGACCTACGGGGCGGGCACCCTGATGCTCATCCGCGACCACCTCAACCTCACGGGGCTGAACCCGCTGATCGGACCCAACGACGACGCCCTCGGCCCGCGGTTCCCCGACATGGTGGATGCGTGGGATCCGGACCTACGGGCGCTCCTTCGGCGGGCCGCCAGCGAGGCCGGTGTCCGGGTCGAGGAGGGGGTGTACGCGCAGCTGGTCGGCCCGAACTACGAGACGCCTGCCGAGGTCCGCATGCTGCAGGTCCTGGGCGCCTCGGCGGTGGGGATGAGCACAGTCGTGGAGGCGATCGCGGCGCGCTGGGCCGGCCTGCGAGTGGCGGGGATCTCGCTGGTCACGAACGCCGGGGCGGGCATCACCGGCGAGCCGCTGACCCACGCGGAGGTCCTTGCCGCCGGCGAGGCGGCGGGTCCGCAGATGCGCTCCCTCGTGCGCCGGTTCGCGGAGCTGCTGGACCTCGCCGCAGAGCCCGGACCAGCAGGGAACGCCGACGGGGGTGCATGACGGCGCCGAACCCCGCGGCGCGACCCCGCGGTGCGACCCCCGCGCCGGGCCAACCCCGCGGTGCGACCCCCGCGCCGGGCCAACCCCGCGGTGCGACCCCCGCGCCGGGATCTCAGCCGGCGGCCTCCTCCCATGTTTTCGACCGTAAGTGAACAGCGGGGGTCTCGCGCGGCGACTGCCGGTCACCGCGTGGCCGGAACCCGCGGCTTCCCGACCGTGGCACGGTCGTCCGGTCGGGTTGATGAGCGTTCAGTGACCCATCCGCACAAACCTGGCGGGACTCCGACCGCTGGGGGCACGAAGAAGCCACCCGGCAGTCCGCCTGTTCACTGATCGTGGAAAGCAGCAAGTGCACTGATCGTGGAAAGCAGCAACGCTGGCCGCGCCCGCCACCTGGCGCGTGGTCAGGCGAGGCCGGCGGCGCGAAGAGCGGCCAGGGCTGCCACGTAGTCGCGATGGCGTGGCCGGGCGGACGACACTTCGTCACCCCCGATCCAGCCTCTCTGTCGACCGGTCGCGGCCGGATCGAGCACCACAAGGATCGAACTCCGACCGGCCGTCGGCGGTTGGCCTGCCAGCCAGGCGGCGAAAGCGTCGGGCCTACCAGGGCAGACCGAGTCGAACGTGGCGTGGCGGAGACGGAGGACGTGCAACACCTCCGCCGACCAGAGGGCCGCGAGCACGTGGGTCTCGCTCCGCCACCTTCCGACGCCCAGGCGCTCGGCCAGGATCGCACCAAGGTACGCGCGCTTCGCGGCGTACGACCCGAGGGCCTCTTGTACGTTCGGAAGCCGCGCCTTGTTCTCGACGTGGAGCAGCGCCCGTCGCTCGCGGTCCCAGGCGATCACATCTGCCCGACCCGCAAACTGGAAATGCTGGTAGGGCTCATCGAGGGTGAGCTCGAAGCCCTGGCCGCGGAGGATCCGTGCCTCCAGTTCGCCCATCGCGGCGTGCACAGGGTCCTCGTCAAGACGTTGGGCCGCGGCGCGAGGTCGGTCGGCAGCGAGCTTCACATCCAGTTGCAGGCCAAGGGCGTGCGCGACCCGCGCGTAGCTGTCGACGCTCGCCGCGCGCCCGGCTTCGATCGCGTAAACGGCGGCAGCCGACAGCCTGGCACGATCGCCCAGTTCGCGAAGCGTCCAGCGGCGCCTGCCGCGCTCTTCGTGGATCACCTCGCCGAGCCGCATGGAGACGCGAGCGGCCGCCGCAACGGCAGCGGGTGCAGCGCGAGTCCGTGCGCGCGAGGGGCTCATGTCGACGATGAGTGAACAGCACACGCCTCACCGCCCCCTGACCGCCGACTTACCGCGGGCTCGACGGCCGCTTCAACCGCCCCCGTAGGGCGCGAGGCCGACGGGAGGCTCGACCGCACCCGCAGGCAGCCAACCGGACCCAAGAGCCGGCGAACCGCACCCGAAGGGCACTGAACCAGGCCGGGGCGGGGGCATCTGTCGGTGGCGTGGCGGGCGCGCCTGTCGGCGTCGGGCAGGGACGCCTGTCGGCGTCGGTGCGGGGGCGCCTGTCGGCGCTGGCCCCTTAGCCATTCGGTCCTGCCCGTCTCGGCGAGACCCGCAGCGCGCGTCCGGAAACTCCGCCCCCGTTCACTGATCGTGGAAACGGCCCGGTCCGGACGCCGACCGCTGGCCAGGGCGGCTCCACGGCCGCCGTGGCCCGTTCTCGACCAGGTCGGACGGCAGCACGCGCCGTCGAGCGACGAGCTGCTCGATTGGCCGCACGCTTGCCGCTCGCGAAGGCCGGCGTGGATGCCACGGGCACGGCGGCCCCCCCCGGCCGGCACGGTGCACCTGCGGCGGGTTCCTCAGAGCGTGGGCAGCTCTCTCCCTGCGCGACGGGCCGCGTCGCGCTTCTCGGCCCAGGCCGCCAGCACGTCGTCGCGATGCGGGCGGATCGGGCAGTGGCCGTCCCGGTTGCCCGCCTCGTCGCAGTACCCGAGCGGCACGCACTTCGGCGCCAGGAACGAGCCGAGGAACGGGCTCACGGTGAAGACCTCGTGGCGGATCAGCTGGAACAGGCGGCGGATCTCCCACTGCGCCATGGTGCAGAGCCGGAGGCCGCTCACGTGGATCAGAGCGCGCAGGTTGATCGTCATCAGGAGGTTCGTGCGCGTCGCGTTCGGCATCACGAACCGCGCGTCCTCGCCCGGGACCCCGGCCTCGAGCAGCTTCCCGTAGAGCGTGAGCGCGCCGTCCATCTCCTCCACGTACCGCTCGCGCAGCTCCGGCGCGGCGTCCTCCAGCGTGCCGGGCACCATGTACGCGGGCCGCTTGTAGTTCACGTAGCGCTGTGACTGCTGGTCGAACGCGACGCCCACGCGATGCCGGACCAGCTGGTGGCTGAGGGTCCGGGTGACGCCGGAGATCGCGAAGGTGAACACGACGTGCTCGATGGTGGACCCGTGCCCCGACTCGATCACGCGCTTCACGAGCTCCTGCTGCTTGGCCGTGGCCACCTGTCCGGTGGAGGCCCGCCGGAAGATCTCATCCGGCTCGAGCTCCGAGTAGCAGGTCCGGCAGGCCGTGTAGACGATCGGGACGTAGAACTCGCGGGCGATCTCCGGGGTCGGGAACAGCAGCGTGGCGCGCATGCCAAGATCGCGCCGTCCCGCCGCCGGCCGCCGAGCATCGGCCGCCCCGCCGGCCGCCGCATCGGCCGCCCCGCCGGCCGCGCCGTCGGCTGCCGTGACGGTGCTACTGGCAGGTGCGTGAGCGCCGGTGTCGGCAGCGGCGCGAGCGGCAGGACCTGGGCCGGTCTCGAGGGCCATGCACTCTCCACCGTGGACGCGGGGCAGCCGGTCGGATCTCCGGGGACGCGGGCCGCGAGGCCACCGAGTCTAGCACCGGGTCCCGTGCTAGCCTCGCGCAATTGCCGTCGCCAGCCTCGACAAGCGGGCGGCCGCCGGCTCGCCCCGGGATCGCCGCCGGCTCGCCCGGGATCGCCTGACAGAGGAGCCGTCCATGCGCGTCGCGATCGCCACCGACCACGCGGGGTTCGTCCTGAAGGCGCTCGTCATCGACCAGGTCCGCTCGCTCGGCCATGAGCCCGTGGATTTCGGCACCTGGGACACCGAGCCGGTCGACTACCCGGACGTCATCGCGCCGGCGGCACGAGCGGTCGCGGCGGGCGACTGCGAACGGGCGGTCGTGCTGGGTGGCAGCGGCACCGGGGAGGCGATCGTGGCGAACAAGGTGCCCGGCATCCGCTGCGTGGAGGCGTCGGACCCGGTGGTCGCGCACCTCGGGCGCCTCCACAACGACTGCAACGCGCTGTCGATGGGCGGCCGGATCGTGGGCGCCGAGGTGGCGCGAGCCTGCGTGACGGAGTTCCTGGCGACCGACTTCGAGGGGGGACGGCACGTGGCCCGGGTGGCCAAGATCCGCGCGCTCGAGGAGGAGGCGCGCGGCGCGGGCTGAACGGCGGCTGAACGGCGCGGGCTGAGCAGCGCGGGCTGCTCAGCCCGGACTCCCGCGGCGGGCCTCCCGCGGCGGGCCTCGCGGCGCCGCACACTCGCCGGCGCGATCTCGCCCGGTCGTTCAGCCCTTGAGGGAGCCCGCCAGGAGGCCGCGGATGAAGTACCGGCCGAGGAAGATGAAGGCGAGCAGGGTCGGGATCGCGGTGATGATGGCGCCGGCCATCTGCACGTTGTAGAGCGCGGCGAACGAGCCGGCCAGGTTCTGCAGCGCAACGGTGACGGGCTGCACGTTCGGGTCGTTCGTGAGCGTGACGCCGAACAGGAACTCGTTCCAGATGCTGGTGAACTGCCAGATCCCGACGACCACGAACCCGGGGACCGACAGTGGCAGGATCACGCGGACGTAGGCCCCGACTACACCGGCCCCGTCGACGTTGGCCGCCTCCACCAGCTCGGTCGGGATCGCGGAGTAGTAATTCCGGAAGATCAGCGTCGTGATCGGGATGCCGTAGATGATGTGGGTCAGCGCGAGGCCGGCCAGCGTGCCGTACAGGTGCAGCTTCTCCAGGAACTGCACCAGCGGGATCAGGATCGCCTGATACGGGATGAACATCCCGAAGAGCAGGAACGCGAACACGAGGTCCGCGCCGGGGAACCGCCACTTGGTGAGCAGGTACCCGTTGATCGAGCCCCAGACTGAGGAGATCACCACCGCCGGCACGGTCATGATCACGCTGTTGACGAGCCCGGCCCCGATGCCGCCCGATCCCACGAGCGGTGGGGTCAGGGCGCTGGTCCAGGCGCCGAAGTTGATCGAGGATGGTGGCTGCCAGATGCTGGTGGTGTTGACCTCGCGGAGCGTCTTGAAGCTGTCTGCCACGACCACGTAGACGGGCAACAGGTAGAAGACGGTGAAGAGGGCTAGGAGCGCGTAGATCACCACCCGTGTCCAGTGGAAGCCGATCCGGCGGCGCTGCGATGGCGACGTGGCGATGCCCGTGGTCGCGGTGGCGGCGCTCATGGCAGGGCCTCCGATCGCAGCTGCGACCACATGTAGGGGATCACCACGATCGCGCTGACCACGAGCATCACGATCGCGATGGCGGCGGCCAGGCCCCACAGCTGGCTCTGGAACGCGCTCACGAAGAGATAGATCGACGGGAAGTCGGTGGCGGTCCCGGGTCCGCCTCGCGTCATCACGAAGACCAGATCGAAGATCTTCAGCGAGATGTACCCGAGGATCACCATCACGCTGACCAGCACCGGCCGGAGCTGCGGGATCAGGACGTGCTGGTAGATCTGGCGCTCGGTCGCGCCGTCGACCCGGGCCGCCTCGCGCAGCTCCTCCGAGATGCCCCGGAGACCGGCCAGGAACATCGCCATGACGAAGCCCGACATCTGCCAGGTGGCCGCCAGGACGACCGCCCCGAGCGCCGAGCGCGAGTCGGTGGTGAGCCCCGGACGCAGGATATCGATCCGCAGGAAATCCAGCACGTCCCACAGTGGCTTCAGCAGTCCGACGGACAGCAGCCAGTCGCGCACCGCGTTGATCCCGAGCGGGTCGAGCAGCTGGTTGATGCCCGTGTTCGGGTTGAAGATCCAGGCCCAGATCGTGCCCGTCACGACGAAGGAGAGGGCCATTGGCAGCAGAAAGATGTTGCGGAAGAGGACCTCGCCGCGGATGTGCTGGTCGAGCAGGATCGCGAGCAGCAGGCCGATCGCCACGCTCAGGAGGATGAACGTGACCGTGAAGACGGCCGTGTTGAAGACGTCGTTGGGCCAGAACCGCGCGGTGGCGAAGAGCGCCTGGTAGTTGGCGAAGCCCACCACCGGGAAGTCCGGCAGGATGCCGTTCAGTGGCCGGACCGAGTTCCAGCTGGTGAGCGATGCGTAGAACGTCCAGGCGATGAACAGGTAGACGAAGACGAGGCTTGCCAGGATGGCCGGCGCCAGCAGGAGGATCGTCAGCAGTCGGCCGCGCACCGCGTCTCCCTTCGTTTCTCCAGCAGATCGGGTCCGACGGTCGACGTCCCCGTCCCGCGGAGGCCTGGCGCCGGATCGTGCACCGCCGGCCGGCTCACTGCAGGCTGCCCCCGGGATCGGCAGGAATGACGGCCCGGACAAACGTTTCCAGGCTGTCGTGTACGTCGAGCCGCCGCAGCGCGCGCCGCGCCATCACGTCGAGATCCTCGTCGTAGTCGCGCCCGTAGGTGGACGACGCGACGCTCAGATGGTCGCGCATCGCGGCACGCGCGCCGGCCGGGTCGCGAGCCGCGATCGCCTCGTACACCAGCCGGTGGTAGGGCGCGCTCCGACGGTACACTTCGGGGTCCGCCAGGCTGCGCACCATGAGCTCGGCCGTCAGGGAGGCGAGCGACCCCAGCATGGCCTCGACGATCCAGTTGTGGGCCGCCGCCGCGACCCACAGGTGGAAGGCGAGGTCGCTGCGCACCGTCTGCTCCGGGCTTCCGCCGGCCTCGAGGGTGGCCAGGCGCGCGCCCAGCGCGCGGACGTCGTCGAGACCGGCGCGCTGGGCGGCGAGGGACGCGGTCTCGCATTCGAGCATCAGGCGTGCCTCGCTGAGCTGCCTGGCCGTGGGGTGCCGGCGGCGATAGAGCGCGTCCAGCGGGCGCACGCCCGCCAGGGCCGACGGGCGCCGCACGAACGCGCCTCTGCCCGGCGAGATCTCGACCAGGCCACGCTCGGCAAGGATCCTGAGCGCCTCGCGGACGATCGGGCGGCTCACCGTGTGCCGCTCCGCGAGCTGCCGCTCCGACAGCAGTCGGTCACCGGGCGCGAGGCCTCCGGAGAGGATCTCCCTCTCGAGCTCGGCAGCCACCACGTCCCGGGTTTTGCCAGGCGAACTGGTCATACCGCGACCATACCTGCGTCGCCCGAAGCCGTCAAGCAGCGCCGTCCGAGGTGGGTCCGCACCGCGGCGGATGCTCCACGAACCCTCATGGGACACTCCACCGACCGTCCACAACACTTCACCGACCGGGTTGACACCGGGGGCGGCCCGGACTACCGTGGGCGGATCCTGCGGTATGACCAGGGGAGGAACGGTCTGCCAGAACCGTCGTCTGCTCGCACCGCGTGGGCCACACAACCATGGGGAGATGGAACATGAAGGTCGGAACCGTTCCCACACGACTCGGGGCCCTGACGGCGGCCGCGATGATCGTGTTCGGCGCGTGCAGCAGCGCAGCGTCGCCCGCTCCTGCGTCCAACGTCCCGGCCGGAAGCGCGGCGGCGGCGCTGCCCTCGGCGGCCACGAGCGGCAAGCTCGAGATCTTCAGCTACTGGACGGCCGGCGGCGAGGCCCAGGCGCTGGCAGCGGTCGAGAAGGTCTTCAACGGACAGTATCCCAACATCGCGATCACCAATGCCGTGGTCGCAGGCGGCGCCGGGTCCAATGCGAACGCCGTCCTGGCACAGCGCATGCAGGCCAACAACCCGCCGGACACGTTCCAGATCCACGGCGGCGCGGAGCTGCTCGACAACTGGGTCAAGACCAACTACATGCAGCCGCTGACCCAGCTGTACCAGCAGCAGGGCTGGATGGACAAGTTTCCCAAGCAGCTGATCGATCTGGTCAGCTACAACGGCGCCCCGTATGCGGTCCCGCTCGACGTCCATCGCAACGGGGTGCTCTGGTACAACAAGCAGATCTTCACGCAGAACAACCTGCAGCCGCCGACGACCTGGGATCAGTTCTTCCAGGTGGCGGACCAGCTGAAGGCCAAGGGCATCACCCCGCTTGCGCTCGGCGACAAGGACCAGTGGGAGTCCCTGCAGCTCTTCGAGGACATCCTCCTGTCGACTCTCGGCCCCGCCGACTACCGGTCGATCTGGACGGGTGGCTTCTCCTGGTCCGACCCGAAGGTCACGCAGGCGCTGCAGACCATGGCCAAGGTGATCGGCTACGTCAACAACGACCACGCTACGCTGACCTGGGACCAGGCGGACGGCCTGGTGATGCAGGGCAAGGCAGCCATGAACATCATGGGCGACTGGGCCAAGGGCTACTTCGAGGCCAACGGCTGGAAGCCCGGCCAGGATTTCGGTTGGGCGCCCGCCCCCGGCACCACCGGTGACTTCATCGTGGTGACCGACACGTTCGGCATGCCCAAGAACATCAAGGACCCCGGCCAGACGATCGCATGGCTGGAGACCCTCGGGTCGGTGAAGGCGCAGGAGGCGTTCAACCCGATCAAGGGCTCCGTGTGCGCACGGCTCGACTGCAGCCCCAGCGTCTTCGACGCGTACTCGCAGTCGTCAATGCAGGACTTCGCGAAGGACCAGCTGGTCCCCAGCGAAGCGAACGGCCCGGCGAGCATCCCCGCGTTCCTGACGCCGATCACGACTGCGATCGCGCAGTTCGTGACCGATCAGAACGTCCAGAACGCGCAGAGCACGATCGCGGCGGCCTGCAAGAGCAGCGGGGCCTGCACCCAGTAGGCACCTGAAGTACGTGAGGGCGACGGGTCGTCCCGCCGCCCTCACGATGTCGTCCCGCCGCCCTCACGATCACGAACGGGCGCGAGGGGGCCCACGCCCAGGCGCGTGGGTCGGGAAGCCGGTCGCTTTCGCGACACCGCGGCCGGAGCACAAGGAGGCAGCATCGCCGTGAAGCTGGGACTGGTCGGACTCGGGCGCATGGGCGCCAACATGTCGCGGCGCTGGCTGCGCAACGGCCACACCGTGCTGGGATACGCGCGTCACGCCGACACGGTCGAGGCGCTCGTGAAGGACGGCGCGATCTCGGACGGTGCCACCTCGCTCTCCGACCTCGTGGCCAGACTCGAGACACCGCGCGTCCTGTGGCTCATGGTGCCGGCGGCCTCGGTCGATGCAACGCTGGAGCAACTCGTCCCGTTGCTTGCGGCCGGCGACATCGTGATCGACGGCGGCAACTCCTACTACCGCGACGATATCCGCCGCTCGAAGGAGCTCGAGCCGGCGGGCATCCGCTACGTGGACTGCGGCACCAGCGGCGGCGTGTGGGGCCTCGAGCGCGGCTACTGCCTGATGATCGGCGGGCCCGACGACGCGGTGGCGCGCCTCGATCCGCTGTTCAAGGCGCTCGCCCCCGGGGTGGCCGCGGCCGCACGCACGCCGGGCCGGGAGGGCGAGCCGGGCACTGCGGAGCAGGGTTACCTGCACTGCGGTCCCGCCGGTGCGGGCCACTTCGTCAAGATGGTCCACAACGGCATCGAATATGGCGTGATGGCGGCCTACGCCGAGGGGTTGAACATCCTGCACCACGCCGACGCCGGGCTGAACCAGCGCGAGATCGACGCCGAGACGTCGCCCCTGCGCGAGCCGGAGCTGTACCAGTACCGCCTCGACCTGCCGGCGGTGACCGAGGTCTGGCGCCGCGGCAGCGTGATCGCGTCCTGGCTGCTCGACCTGACCGCCCAGGCGCTGCTCCAGAGCCCCGACCTGGCCGATTTCTCGGGCCGCGTGTCCGACTCGGGCGAGGGCCGCTGGACGAGCATCGCGGCGATCGACGTCAGCGCGCCGGCCCCGATCCTGACCACCGCGCTGTACGAGCGGTTCGCCTCGCGCGGCGAGGCGGACTTCGGCGACAAGGTGCTCTCGGCAATGCGCTTCGGCTTCGGCGGTCACCTGGAGAAGAAGGGGTAGTCGACCGGCACCGCGGGGGCAGGCGCCTCGTCGGCCGGCTGCCCCCGGGCGCGCGCACCCGGTGTCGACGGTGACGCGGAGGAGGAGGGCGAGATGACGGACCGGGACGGCGGGCGGGTCGTCGTGGTGACCCGGCGGGCCCTGCCTGGGGCCGGCCTGGATCGGCTGGCCGAGCATGTCGAGGTGGTCCGGTACGACGGCGACGCGGCACCGTCCTTCGGCCAGCTCGTGCCCCTGCTCGGCCGCGCGGACGGCCTGCTCTCGCTGACCACGGACCGCGTCGATGCGCGCCTGCTAGACGCGGCACCCCGGCTGCGGGTCGTATCGAACGCGGGGGTCGGGACTGACAACCTCGACCTGCCCGAGCTGACGGCGCGCGGCATCCCCGCCGGCAACACCCCGGGCGTGCTGGTGGAGACCACGGCCGACCTGGCGTTCGCGCTCATCCTCGCGGCCAGCCGGCGCGTCGTGGAGGCCGAGCGCTACGTGCGCGACGGGCGGTGGCATGTCGTCTCGTTCGACCTGTTGCTCGGGCAGGATGTGCACGGCGCGACGCTCGGGATCGTGGGATACGGCGCGATCGGCCGCGCGGTGGCCCGCCGCGCCCACGGGTTCGACATGACCGTGATCCACCACTCCCGCACGCCGCGAGACGACGAGCTGTCGCGATGGGTCCCGCTCGACGAGCTGCTGCGGAGCGCCGACATCGTGTCCGTGCACACGCCGCTCACACCGGAGACCCGCGGGCTGATCGGCGAGCGTGAACTCGGCCTGATGAAGCCGACCGCGGTGCTGGTCAACACCTCCCGGGGGCCGGTCGTCGACCAGGCGGCGCTGGCCGCGGCGCTCTCACAGGGGCGCATCTTCGCGGCCGGGCTCGACGTGGCCGCGATCGAGCCGATCCCGCCCGACGAACCGCTCCTGCGGCTCCCGAACTGCATCGTGCTGCCGCACATCGGGTCGGCGTCGCTGGCGACGCGGTCGCGGATGGTGGAGCTCGCCGTCGACAACATCCTGGCCGGGCTGGCCGGGGATCGGCTCCCGAGCTGCGCGAACCCGGAGGTCTACGGTCCGGGGGTCCAGTGATCGCGCCGCACGACCGGCGGCGCGATCAAGTGCCGCCCGGCCCCGCGGAGCCAGCGCGCCCGGTTCGGACGCGCGCAATCCGACACACCCGCCCGTGTCCACACCCCGCGCGACGTTGAGGCGCCTGGCGATCTCCGCGACTGCAGGATCGGCGCACGTCCGGGTGCGCCGTGCGGATCAGCACGCGGTGGGCGGCGAGGATCGCCTCGACCGGGGCGTCCACCGCGGTCGCGCCGCCCTCATGCCAGCGGACCCGCGGCCACGCCGCCCAGGGCGGCGCCGAAGATGCGCCGATAGACATCGTCCGCGTGGCTGGTCGGGAGCGGCTCGCCTTCGACGAGACGATACGTTCGCGTGCCATCAGCCCGTCGCTCGGCGCGCAGGAAGAGTGCCGTCTCCGCCCGCTCGGCGTGGAACCCGTGAGCCAGGTCGAAGAGATGGGTGACGTACACCACCCTGACGCCCGACTCCTCCAGGGCCCGCACGATCTGCCTGGCGATCTCCGAACCCTCCCGCTCGTTGGTGGACGCAAAGGACTCGTTGAGCAGGACCGCGCTGCGCGGCGTCACGTGGTCGATGATGGCGCTCATGCGCTTCAGCTCCTCGTCGAGCTTCCCGCTCTGCATGGTCGCGTCCTCCTCGCGCTTGAAGTGCGTGAAGACGCGATCGCAGACGTTGGCCCGGAACGACTCGGCCGCCACGTACATGCCGCTCTGCATCATCAGCTGGGCCAGGCCGACACTCCGCAGGAACGTGGACTTGCCGCCACGGTTCGCTCCCGTGATCATCACCAGCGACCGGTGATCCGCGTCCACGTCGTTGCCGACGACTCGTTCCTCGACGCTCAGGCTCAGCGAGACGTCGTACAGGCCCAGGGCCGAGAGCACCGGGTGGCCGGACGGCGTCGGGTTCGGAAGGCAGACCGGCTCGCCCTTCCGTGCCAGCTGCTCCCGCAGGTTGAGGCAGCCAACGTAGAAGGCCAGCTCCGTCCGCAGCATGGTGAAGAAGCTGAGAATGTGGTCGGTCGACTGCGCCACGGCCCTCGCTGCCAGGCCGAGTCCTCGGTCCCGGAGCTCATCCAGTGCCCGTGCGCCCGCCTCGTCGCGATCCGCGATCTCGTAGACGAGCCTCGAGCGGTCCGGAAGAACGTGCCGGATCCAGCTCTTCCGGGCGCGTCCGGGCTGGCGGAGGACATGGTCGACGCCCTTGTTGCCCTGCCCCAGCGACGCGCTGATGAACACGCCCTCTCTGAACGCGAGTCGTCGGAGGTGATCGTCGACGACGCCGAGATAGCGGTCGTCGAGATCATCGGCAATCATCCGGAAGAAGCGCGTGAAGCCTTCCGAGTGAATCGACCCGGCGTACCTGTCGGCGATGAGCCGAAGCCGCCTGAGCAGCTCCGAAAACAGCGCGAGCACCTGGACGGATCGGTGCAGCACCGGCCCCGGAGAAGGGCCGCCGAACACCCCCCAGATCTTCTTCTCGCGCTCGATCGCATCGATCGCGACGGCGTAGAGTTCCCGGGCCATGGTCGGCTGCTCGAGACAATCCGCAAGGATCTGTTGCCGGTACCGGATGTCATCCGGTCGCTCGAGGCCGGTGAGAATGGCCACCCGGGCCACCCCGCGGAGGAACCTGTCGCCCTCGGCCATGGCCCCGAACAGCACGTCGAGCGCAAGGTCCTGCTCGAGCTCGGCAGACTGCGGGGGGAGAGCGGCGGCGAGATCGAAATCTCGATCTCGGTACATCAAGTACGCTTTCATGACACGATACGCGCCTTCACGCGCGGGTAGGTCAGTCCGTACTTCGCGGCGATCGCCGCGGCATACGCAAGCCCGTCGGCCGCCCTTCGCACGACCTCGAACGTGCGCACGGACGGATCCTGCGGATCGATGGTGCTGACCAGGCTGACCGTCGCCCGGTCCATGGACGCAAGTTCGTCGAGGAACGTGACGGTCACGCACAACATGCCGGAGCGGATGACCTGCTGCAGGATCTCGCGGCTCAGGAGCAGGGCGTCGCTGGCGGTCGCCGAGTTGAAGCTCTCGTTCATGATGAGGATGCTGTCGGGCGTGGCACGCTGAAGGATCGCGTGGATCCTGACGAGGTCATCCTCCAGTTTCCCGCTCAGGTTCTCCAGGTCTTCGGCACGCTCGAAGTGCGTGAAGAGGTGGTCGAAGAGGAACAGTCGTGCCTCGCTGCCGGGGACCGGGAGGCCGAGCGCGGCGAGGTAGTGCAGCTGACCGAACGTGCGGGCAAAGGTGGTCTTGCCGCCCTGGTTCGGGCCGGACACCACCGCGACACGCTCCGGGTCGGCCAGGTAGAAGTCGTTGGACACCACCGGCTTGTTGGCCTGGACCAGAGTGTGGGCGAGGGCGAGGTCGAATGTGTCGCGGCCGAAGACGTCCCTGGACCTGCGCGTGACGTCCGGGAGGCAGAACCGGAGCCCGGACCGTTCGAGCCCGGCGACGTACTCGAGATACGCGACGTAGAACTGCACCTCCCGGTCGAACGTGCCGATCGTGCGGTCGAGATACGCACGGTGCCGGACCGCGTACTCGTCCAGCTCCGCGAACGTCTCCGGGTACAACCGGGACACCAGCTGCAGCACGGCGGCCTCGACGTGATTCATGTCGGGTGAGGACGGGAATCCGAAGTCGTAGTTCCTGGGGGCTCCCTGCTTGAACTTGTCGAACACGTCTTCGAGAGCTGCGCCGTAGTCGGGTTCGGAGTCGTAGCGGCGGACCTCGACGCGATTGCCCTGGATGTGCATGAGATAGCGGATCGCCGCCAGGTCATCCGTGAGTTTCCGCGTGTCTTCCACGAGCGAGGTGAAGGCCTCGGACGCGGTGTAGTCCGCGACGTATGCGCGGAACGCCACGAACCCCGCCGACCGCAGGTCGGCGCGCGCCAGGTCGAGTCCCAGGCCGGTGACGGCATCGCAGTATGTGGCGACGACGTCGAGGAACCACCGCTCTCTCTGGTACTTGTAATGGAGTTTGACCGCCTGGGCCAGCGCGGCCCGCATGGAGTGCATCTTCCGGGCGAACGAGGCGACGTACCTCCGGAGCGCTTCGTCCTGGAGGTCCTTCAGGATCGCGTGCCGGTACTCGATGGTGGCGACGCCCGACTGAGGCGTGTAGAAGTACGGCTGGAGGTTGTACTCGGCACGCCCGGCCGTGATCCATGTGACGACCTGGTCGAGGTTCAGGTCGGTGAAGTAGTCGGGCGCTGCCTCGGCCGGCGCCGCCGGAGTTGCGGAATCGTCGAACAGGATGCTGCGAAATGCCAAGGGAGCGTCACCTCCTGGGGCATGCGTGACGCGACCGCGTCCCGGCAACGGAGGGCCGCACGCGCGCGGCTGGATCCCGGTCGGGTCGGTCGGGTCGGTCGGGTCGGGGCGCTCCGACGGCCCGGGCCCGAACTTCCGGATGGGGGCAGCTGTTCGACGCCTGGAAGGCTCTGCCGCCCGGCCCAGCCCCCCGTGACGGGGGCGATCCATCGCGTCTGACCGCGCGCACGGCCGCTTCTCCTTGCTGCCTGCAGGTAGAAGCCGTCAGCGGCGGAGCCGCGAGTCCAGAGAGCTGCTGCGGCGGGCCTCATCGCCGTGCGCCGGAAGTGTACCGCCCCTCTGCCATCGCCCCGCGTGGCCGCGCCGGGATGGCCGTTCGAAGCCGCCTGCGATACCGCGCCTGGGATACCGCGCCGCACCCGGCCCGGTCCCGCTGGGCTATGCTGCACGCAACCGAATCGGCGCGATGAAGCTCGCGCCCAACGATTCCCGCCTGGTCGGGTGATGGCTTCTGGGCATGCCCCGGGAGCCATCTTGCGTATCAGGCCGGGAAACGTGGAGGTCAAGCCATGAGTCGATCGAGCGGGGAACGCTTGCCATCCGAGGTTCGCGCTTCCTCGTGGCGGTCGCCGGCCCTGCGCTTCGTCGTTCTGATCGGCATCGTGAGCCTGTTCGCGGACATGACGTACGAGGGGTCGCGCAGCATCACCGGGCCGTACCTGGCCGTGCTCGGGGCGAGCGCCACGGCCGTGGGGATCATCGCCGGCGGCGGCGAGCTGCTCGGGTATGGGCTCCGCATCGTATCGGGCCGCCTCAGCGATATGACCGGCCGGTACTGGCCCATCACCCTCGCCGGCTACACGGTGCAGATGGCCGCGGTACCGGCGCTGGCGCTGGCGGGCAGCTGGGAGGCGGCCGCGATCCTGATCGCCCTGGAGCGCGTGGGCAAGGCGATGCGCAACCCGCCGCGGGACGCGATGCTCGCCCACGCCACGAGCGAGATCGGGCGGGGATGGGGGTTCGGGCTGCACGAGGCGCTGGACCAGCTCGGCGCCCTGATCGGACCGCTCGTGGCGGCCGCCATCCTGGCCATGCGGGGCCAGTACCAGGTCGCGTTCGCCGTGCTGCTGATCCCGGCGCTGCTGACACTCGGGATCCTCGCCGTCGCCCGCCTCAACTACCCGAACCCCGGCGACCTCGCTGCCCGCCCGGCCGACGTGCACACGGGCGGCCTGCCTCGCGAGCTGTGGATCTACCTGGCGGCGACGATGCTCGTGGCGGCGGGGTTCGCGGACTTCTCGCTCATGGCGTTCCACTTCCAGCAGGCCCGCACCGTCCCGAGCGACTGGGTGCCGCTCTTCTATGCGGCCGCGATGGGCGTGAGCGGGCTCGGATCGCTGGCCCTGGGTCGCCTCTTCGACCGCGCCGGGATCGTGGTGCTCGTCCCGCTCACGCTGCTCTCGGCGTGCTTCGCGCCCCTCGTGTTCCTGGGCGCGCCGCCCGAGGCGTTCGTCGGGACGCTGCTCTGGGGTCTCGGGATGGGCGTCCACGAATCGATCATGGCCGCGGCGGTTGCCGGCATGGTTCCCTCCCGGCGGATCGCGTCGGCGTACGGCCTGTTCAACCTGCTGTACGGCGTGGCGTGGTTCCTGGGCAGCGCGGCCATGGGCATCCTGTACGACGCAGCCATTCCCGCGCTGGTCGTCTTCTCGGTGGCGGCCGAGCTGCTGGCCGTCCCGTTGATCGTGGTCGTCCACCGGCGCGCGGGCGGCCGGGGTCTTCCGTCGACAGGTGGACTGGGCTGACCCGGGGCGGGCCGGCATGATGGGCCGGCGAGGACGCCGGGCGGGGTGATCCCGACCGGATCGGACGTGCCCGATGAGCGATGCGCTATGATCGCGGCAACAACCGAATCGGCGCGATGAAGCTCGCGTCAGGCTATGGCTCGGCGGATTCAAGGCATCAGCGCAACGACTCCTGTGAGATAAGCGGTAGCGAGTCACCACAGGAGGGCGCTGATGCGAGGACACCGCGGGCACCTGAGCGCGGAACAGAAGCAGCTGGCCTTTCGGTT
>JAJYNP010000051.1 GCA_021786265.1 Chloroflexota bacterium | reverse complement strand
CCGCCCGCGCGAGCGCATCCTGCGGGATGGTCACCTGGTGCTTGGCGCTCACGCGAGTGTAACCGCGCTGGCGCTTGGCCTTTACTCGCCGTTCCATGAGCAAAGCTTAGGCCCTGAATGACCGGCGTGCAAGACCGATCCGCGGATCGACCCGAGCGCCCAGGGGCCGTCCCCGGTTGGTCGGGGCAAGCCCTCTCGCCCCGACCATAACAACCAAGCGCACCCCACGCCACGCATCTGCCCACCCGTAGCGCATCGCCGACGCGCTCGGGCGGATGTGCACCTTCCGGGTCCCGAGCACCTCGACGCGCTCGAAGAGTGCCTCGGCGAGCAGCTTGCGCCCGGAGCCCTCGGCCTCGTCCCACAGGGCGGGTAGGTTGCGCAGGTAGGCGACCGCCTCGGCCGCGGTGGGGCCGTCGACGGCCCGCTTCCGGGCGGCCGCTTCCTCGCCATCAAGCCGGGCCATCGCCTCGTCCAGGGCATGGGTATCGCGGTCCCGCCGGTAGCGCCCGAGCACCGCCTCGCGGTCGCGTTCGATGCGGGCGAGGGTCTCGGGCGCGGGTTCGGTAGCGTCCTCCGCGAGCCCGGCCACCACCTCGGTCACCAGGTCCGCGCCCGCGCTCACGTGGGCCAGCGCCTGGCGCACGATGCCCTCATACCAGTCGGCGGGATAGCTCAGTCCCTTCCCGCGCCGGTCCGAGGCGTGCTTGAAGGCCCGCCGGGGTGCGGAGCGCGCGGCGATCCACTCAGGGCAGGCGAAGTTGTGCCGGTAGCGGTCCTGCTGGCCGATGAGATGGCGCCCGCAGTGTGCGCAGTAGAGCATCGAGAGGGCGTAGGTCCGCCATTTCGTGGAGCGGCCGGGGTGCCGGCGGCTGTAGCGCGAGCGGGCGAGCTGCACGCGGTCCCATAGCTCCGGCTCGATCACGGCCGGCACGCGGGTGGGGGTGCCGTCCCGCAATCGGCCGGCATAGAGCGGATTGGTCAGGATGCCGCGGGCGGTGTAGAAGGGGAGCCCCACCCGCTCGGCGACTTCCAGATCGGTGAGCCCCTCCGCGGCGGCCACATAGCAGGCGCGGACCCGCTCCAGGGCGTCCGGGATCGGCTCCAGGACGGGCGGCTTGCCGGCGCGGGTGTAGCCGTACGGCGGCTGGCCACCCGGCTCCCCCAGCCGGCGACGTTTCGCGGCCAGCCCCTCCTTGATCCGCTTCCCGAGCTTGCGGCTGTACGACTCGGCCTCGTGGGCCTCCCGCACGAAGTCGTCCCAGCGATCCGCATCGCTGGAGAGAATGCGCTCGTCGGCGAAGAGGACCGCGACCCCCAGGGCGTGCAGATCGTCGACCGCGATGAGGGTCTGCTTCAGGTTCCGCTGAAAGCGGCTCATGTAGCCGACCGCGAGCACGTCGAAGGCCCCCGTACGGGCGGCGTCGAGCATGGCAAAGGCCGGGTGCCGGTGGACGGTGCGGCCCGAGGCGGCCGTCTGCCAGACGAGGCCCGTGTCCACCAGCCCGTACCGCTCGATCAGCCGGTCCTGCAGCTCGCGCTGCGCATCCGGGCCCCAGTTGTCGTACTGGCCGGCCGTGCTCTCCCGTACCCAACGGGCGACCCGCCGGCCGGCCAGGTCATCGAGGGCGGTGGGCAGGTGATGTATATGCGACATGGTGGATGCACTCATACCTCGGTTCTCGCCGCTCGTCTACCCGCTATTGGCGGATCGTTGCCGGGCGTGCGCCTGGCGGACGCACACGATCAGCGCCCGAACCAGCGGGTCTTGGGGCAGGCGATGGGGCGGCGTTCCCGGCTGTCGCCCGGTAGTCGCCGGTCGCTCGCCCGGCAATTGCCGGGGCGTGACCCGGCTCATGGGGCGGCACTCCGGGTGATGGTGCCGGCAGTGCCGGTGCACCCCGCCCGCGCGGCCGCCCTTTGCCGCTGCGCTATCGTCGGGCTCACGGGTGACACGTCCCGCAATAGACCGAGCCGTCGGAGCGCAGGGCCGGCACGTGCCCAGTACCCAGGTCCACCGTGCAGCGCCAGCCGGCCACGGCCGCGTCACCCCGGGACTGCCCGCCGTCGCACGCCCGCGGCGCGGTGCGGTTGTCGTCGGTCCTACCCTCCACGCTACCGGCTGACCCGGCATCGGCCCCGTACCTCGCCACCCTCTCGCGTACCTCGCCATCGTTCATCCGTGGCGAGGTACGGCGCTCTCTGGCGATGTACGGCGCGGACAGCGCCCAGGACCACGGTCGGGTGAACCCGTCCGGCCGGACCGAGCGGACGCCCAGGTCCTTCTTCGCCCGCTCCAGGGTGTGGGTGGCGATGCCCGCCACCGCGGCGGCGGCGTAGACCTCGGTCGATGGCACCGGCCCGTCGGCAAGGAGGCCGCGCAGGAAGTCGGCCGCCTCTGCGTGCGCGCTCAGCTCGTCCCGGTCTGCGGCCGTCGCGAGCAGCTCTGCCGCCCGATAGGCGCTCTCGCCCTGCCACGCCACATGGGGATGGGAGCAGCTCGGCTCCACCTCGACGGTGAAGGCGAGGCTGGCCGGCAGGGGCCCCAGGTTGCTCTTCGTCGCCGCGATGACCCGTCGGTCGCCGGAGGGGTCCTCGGGATCGCGGGCCACGAGCAGGCCGGCCCGGGCAGCGCCGATGATGCCGATCGAACCACCGCCCCGGTACAGGGGGTTGTCGGCCCCCGCCTTGCGCAGGTGGCGGACCGCCACGACCGCCGCACCGGTGCGCTCGGCCAGGTCGGCGAGGAGCGCGAGTGAGCGGCGCACGTCGTGGTCGCGGTTGGTGTTCACCGCGTCGGGCAGATACGCCACCAGCGGATCGACCACGAGGAGCGCGGCGCCGACCTCCCGGATCGCCTGCTCCACCGCCACCAGATCGTCGGCGCTGATCAGGGGTTCACGGGTGGTCCCATCGCGCTCGCGGAGGGTGACGACCGCGATCCGGTCCACGTCGGCGCCTGCAGCGTCCAGGCGCGGGCGGATCGTGCGGGCCAGATCGTCCTCCGCCGAGAGCAAGACAGCGCCACGAGCTTCATGGAGTACATCGTCCTGGTGATCACGACCGTGGTGCTGCGCATCTCCAGCGTCATGGTGCGCACCGACCCCGACCCCCGGCATCGGCCAACCGCGCGTCACCCGGGCGGCGAGATCGAGGGTGACGAGCGTCTTGCCCAGGCCCGGATCGCCGTCGAGGATGGTCAGCATGCCGGCCGGGATGTAGCCCGGCCACAGCCAATCGAGTGGCAGCGCCACCACGGACGACAGCCGGGTGACGATCACCTCCGGCTCGCTGGTTGGTGCCGATCGATCAGTCACACGTCCCGTCGCTGGCTGTGGCGCAGCCGGTTCAGCCGCCGCGAGGATCGCGGCGAGGTCGCGCCCTTGGGCGACCGCGTCGGCCGCGTCCCACCCGGATGGCACGTCCTCCGGCAGCGCGACGATCGACACGGATGCGGCGATGCCGGTGAGCCGCTCCGCGAGCGTGGCCATGTGCCGGCGACCCACTGCATCGGCGTCCGGCCAGAGCGCGACGTGGCGACCACTCAGCTCGCCCAGCGGGCCACGACCTGGGGCGCTTGCGGCACCAGTGACGGTGGCCACCGCCGCGATGTCGGCACTCCAGAGCGCCTCGGCCGCTTTCTCGCCCTCGACGATCACGACCCTGGCGCCCAGGCCGTCGAGGTGCTCGATCCCGTACAGGGGCAGCTCGCTCACAGGGACGCCGTCCAGGCCCGGGCGTCCATCCGGCTGTTCCCAGCGGAATCGCTTGGCGCCGCCGGGGAGGTCCTCCCGGACGTGCACGGCCACCAGCTGGCCGGAGGCGTCGCGCAGCTCAAAGCGTCGGCGGGCCGCGACGGTGTCACTCATTCGTCGGACCCTGTGTATGGTGTGGTCCAGCGTCGAGTGTCGCGACCGCGGTGCCTGCTGCCAGCGCCACGTCGGTTCGATCGATCGTCCTCGCGAGGCGCTCGGCCGCGCGCAGGTAGGCCCGCAGCTGCTGCACGCGACGCAGCTCGATGGCGCAGCGCACGCAGTAGCGCGGGTCCGGACCGCGGCGTGCGCGGAGCACTGGGCCGCCGCAGCCGACGCACGCACGATCGAGAACTCGTTGAGTGCGGTTCTTGGCCCGTAGGGGAGGTCCGCCGTGTGATTGGCCAGCTCCGCCTGCCCTCCGGCCCCGGGCAGGAGCTCGCTCGAGCGCTGACGGACGGCTCGCAGATGCGAGAGGCGGGGGGCGGCGCGCTGTCGGGCGCTCATCACTGCCGCGCTCTTCGTGGAGGGACTGCCGGCCGGGGGTGCACGCCCGGCCGCGACCGAGCTGCGGCAGTCGGCCTGCGCCGCGGCCGGGCAGGCTGTGTTGCCGCGGCGACTGGTCGAGCGCCGAGACGAGCGCTGGCGCGGGCGATGGCGCGCGCCGAGATATCCGCACCCGTGACGACCGCCCCGCGCTCCAGGGCGCCCAGGAGCAAGGCGCCGGAGCCGACGAACGGGTCGACCACGAGCTCGCCGCGACGGATGCCCGCGATGCGCGCCAGCTCGCGTCCCAGCTGCTCGGGCTTCTCGCTCGGGTAGCGACCGGCCGTGCCGGGGCCGATGGCGGGCACTGAGATCAGGTCACTGCCGCGCAGCGTTCGCAAGCCGGAGCGCCGGCCGACGAGGATGTACTCGGTCTGATGCCGGAGCCCGCCGCCCAGGCCCGGAGACTGGCGGTCCCAGGTGATGACCCGCGGCTTGGCAAAGCCCGCCTGCTCCATCGCCCCGATCGCCTCGGCCAGCCCGGCCGAGTTGGTCATGACGAAGATCACGCCGCTCGTCGCGAGCTTCCCGCGAGCGAGCTTCAAGACCGCGCCGATCTGGCGCCAGCTCATGGTGCCCGCGAACCAGTCCTGCAGATGACCGGTGCCATGCCGATCCACGGGGTAGGGCGGGTCCACGATGATCGCGTCGGCTGCGCCGTCGGGCAGTGCGCCGAGCAGCCGCCGGGCGGTGGTGCGCTGCAGGTGCACGCGCGAGGCCCGTGGGGTCATGAGTGGGCGCCGGCCTGGCAGGCCCGAGCCGCGTCGAGCGCGGCGGCCCGGGCGCGCTTGTTCACAGCGGCGGCAGCGGAAACGCAGGCCGCGCGAGCGAGTGCGCCAGGCGTGCCCGCAGCGTCCACAGACCCGCCACGCTGGTACCGGCGGGATCTCCACCGTGACAGACAAGCTGTCGCGACGCTGTGCCATGGTTGCCCTTGCCTCCCTTCGCGCTGTCCCTACCCTAAGAAACGCGCACGGGGGGTCGCGCAACCATGCGAATCTGCGAACGAATCGGCGAATGCGAGGAGGCAGGCTGTGCAGCCGGCGTCACGGCTCTATCGGCTGATCGTCAACTACGCAGTCGGTGCCGACGGTGAGCTCGTGCCCGCCGCGCCGCCGCTCGATCGGGCCCGAGCCACGGGTGAGCGACTCCTCTACCGCCAGCTCGCTCGCCTCGCAGAGGCAGACGCGGCCACGATCGCGCAGGCGACGTCGCGCTACGGGCCACTCGGCCCGACCAGCGAGCAGCCCGCTCTGGGCGACGAGCGCCGCCTGGCTTGGCGTCTGAACGAGATGGTCGGCTCCGTGGTTCCCGCGATCGAGGAACTGCACCGCTGGATCGCCGCGGGGGGCGGCATCGCCGTGGCCATCCCCGGGCGCCTGTCCTGGGCCGCGCGCCTGCTGATCGCTGCCGCGACGATGGACGAGAAGGTGATGGACCGCTTCAGCCGGGCGAACGAGGCATTCGCCGACGGGGTGGATGGGCGACTATCGCCAGAGGAACGGAGTCTCTATCGGAAGACCTTCTACGGTCAGGTCCTCGCCGTGCTGGCGCGCTACCAGGCGACGGCCAGCGAGATCGAAGCGGACACCGCCCGGGGCGACGAGCTGGTCCACGTGCGGGTACCTCCGGGCGTCACGGCTGATCGACTGCGCCTGGCAGCGCGGTTAATGGCGTCGACCTTCAGTCCCATGGCGCGAGAGGGTGGCATTGCGGCGACGCTTGAGCCCGGGACGCTGGGGCGGTTCGACATGCTCCTGGGCCAGTACAGGAACGCGGACGGCGTGCCGTTGGGTCTGTCCGACACGGTTGAGGCGTGGCGCCGGGCCGCCGCTGAACTGGTCGTGTGGGAGCAGGCCGTGCGCCTCTTGCGAGCTGCCGACACACGCCGCGACGTCGCGGCGCCGCTACGGGCGGCGCTCGCCGCCCTCCGCGGTTTCGCGGGTCTTGGCGCAGAAGACGCTCCGATCCCATCGCCGCACGCGACGGACCCGGTGACTCTTCGGAACGCCGCCGCAGCGCTTCTCACCCTGCGGCTCCAGCAGGTGGACGCGTGGCCGCTGCCCGAGAATGAGGTGGTGGGCGCCTTCGGGCGCTCCCTGTGGTCGTTGTGGCCTCGCGTCACCAGCCGCCAGCCAGCGCGGACGTGCCAGTGGCCCGGCTGTTCGCGGTGGCTCCCCACCAGTGCCCACGGCAACTCGCGCTACTGCCAGGACCGCGAGGAGCACAAGAGGGAGGCGGCCAGGCAGCGAGCGGAGCGCAATCGGCGGCGAAGAGGCGAAGCCTCTGGCCCGTCCGGTGGACCGAAGCCCGGATAGAGGCGGGGTCCGGCGCGGTCCGAAACGAGGAGCGTTTCGGGCGGACGGAGAGGTGGCCAGTAGTGTCAAGGCAACTGCGGTGGCCCCGGGTACTTGGGAGCGGTCGGATGCGCGCCTGGGTTATCCCATCCTGCCACATCACGCAGGGCTTCAATCCGCTCGAGAGACAGCGTTCCACGCCGCAACTGGGTGCGTTGGTGTTGTACCCATCGACCCAGACGAAAACCTCTCGAAGTGACATGCGCTGCCGGCACTCTCGCGTGGCCGTACTCGGCGACAAACGCTCGGAGCGCGTCGAGCCCGGTGCGGAAGTCATCCTCGAAAGGGTCCCACGTCCAGCCGGGCAGTGACGCCAGCGCGGCCGCCCGGCCCGCGAGCAGCCGTCCTGCACGCCAGTCCTCGCGCCGCCGTGCCAGCCAGGCTCCCAGCCGGAACCCATCCGGTGCACGGTGCCCGACCGGAACCCGGGCATGGCCGCACTTTGCGACGAAGTCGGACAGGTGGCGGAAGCCGACGTCGAAGTCTTCTGGCGGCTGCCACGACCACCGCGGCACGGATTCGAGGGCGGCGACACGCGCCGCCGCCAGCTTGCCGGTCCGGTGCAGCTGGCGCTGGTTGCCCGCCCATGTACCAAGCCGGAAGTGATCCGGATCCTGGTATGACTGCGGCACGTTGGCGTGGCCGTGTTGCGCCACGAAACGTCGCAGCGACTCGATGCCGCGCTCGAAGGCGTCGCCATGCGGGTTCCACGTCCATCCAGGGAGGGCTTCGAGCAGGCCGCTGCGCTCCGCGTCGAGCTGGCCTCGCCGGTGCTTCTGCCGCTGCACCCCTACCCATGACCCAAGCTGCATCCCGTCGGGCAGTACGAAGTCCTTCGGAACGCGCGCGGATCCCGCGTCTCGCAGATACTGCTGGAGCACAGCGAAGCCGCGTCGGAAGTCGTCCGCCGTGGGATCCCAGGTCCAGCCGGGCAAGAACTCCAGCGCCGCGATCCTGGCGGCGCTCAGTTTGCCCTATCGACGGAACATTCGTTGGTGGTCGACCCACCTCCCGAGGAGAAAGCCGTCCGCGGCACGCTTGCGGGCCGGGACGCGGGCGTTCTCATGGCGCGCGACATACTCGCGCAGGTGTCGGAGACCGGCATCGAAGTTGCTCTCATGGGGATTCCAGGACCAGCCGGGCACGGACTGTAAGGCTGCGATCCACGCTGGCCGCAGCTCGCCGCGCTGATACGCCGCCCGGCGGCTCCGGCACCACCTGGCCAGGTCGAGCCCGCGGAACTCGCGTAGCCGGTTCGGGATCCGCAGGTGTCCGTGCTCGGCGGCGAACGCGCGCAGCGTCTCCAGTCCGGCCTGGAAGTCGTCCTCAACCGGATCCCACGACCACCCGGGCAGTCGTTCCAGCCGTGAACAACGGTCGCCAGCCAACCGACCCGACCGGAACTCGGCTCGCCGCACCGCTACCCACGAACCGAGGTGATGCCCGGTCCGTGTCACATGATCGGCAGGCACTCGGGCATCGCCGTGCTCCTCGACGTAGGCCAGCAGGTGTCCGAGTCCCTCGTCGAACGGGAAGCTCCCGGCATCGACGATCCGCAGCTCGATGGCCTCGGCGAATGCGGCAGGGTCGAGCGTAGCCGGCAGGTCGAGTACGCCGAAGTGGCCGTCGAGGAAGGCCGAGCCGCTGGGCCTGCTGGCGCGACCGAGTTCCGTCCGGGCGGCCGAGAGGATCTCGGCGAGGCGCTCATCGTGGCTGCGCAGTGCCCGCACGACCGACCAGACGACCTCGAACGACGACTCCTCGAGTACGGAGTCCGGATCGGTGCCATCGGGCACGAGCACCGGGATGACGATCGTGCCCAGACGCTTGTTCTCTGCCTTCCGGATAACCCTTCCCACTGCCTGCACGATGTCGATCGGGCTCCAGCGCGGATCGACGAAGACGACGCCATCGAGGGCGGGCACATCGACCCCTTCGGTCAGGCACCGCGCGTTGGCCAGGAGGACCGCCTGCCCGTCGGCGCGGCGCAGGCGATCGAGCCTCTCGGCCCGCTCGCCCGCGGGCATGTCGCCCGAGACATAGGCGGCCTGGAGGATGTGGTTCGCGGGGTCTGGCGGTGCGGCCGCGGCACGGGCGAACGAACGGGCCCGCTCGACCGTACGATGGAAGCTGATCAAGCGGCGCAGCCCGAGCTCGTCGACCGCGTGAGTGACGCTCGACAGGGTCGCCAGCGTGGCCGCATCGGTGATCGGGGCGTCCTCACCGGGGCGGACCAGGCGCCGGGACTCGATGAGGTCCGCGACCGCGGCCTCCTGCGTCGCGAGCACGACCACCCGGTAGTCCGAGAGGAGGTCCTGCGCGATGGCCTGGCCGAAGGTGAGCTGGTGCGCGACCGTGCCGAAGACCTCCGGGTCGTCCATCGAGACGACCTCGACGTCCTCTTCCTCGGCGCGACGCTTGACGTGCGGCGCGAGGTACCGCGGCGTAGCCGTGGCGAAGAGCCGCCGACGCGCTCGGATCTTGGAACCATCGAGGACAGTCGCGAAGCTGCGCTCGATCGGCGCTGCCAGGCGGTGCGCCTCGTCGGCGATCGCGAGGTCGAACGCCGGGACCTCCGGATCGGCCATCCCCTCGGCGATCCGGGGGCTCGACTGGTACGTGGCGAAGACGACGCGCCGACCACCACCACGCAGGAACTCGGCGATGGCACCGGCGTCCGTGGTGACGGGCACCCCAAGGTCGGCTGCGCGCTCGGCGAGATCGTCCGTCATCCCCCGCGCGTGTCCACCCGCGACCGTGATGTCCGAGCAGACGCAGAGATCGACGAAGGGCAGGGCCGGATCCGCGGACTCCAGCCACTCGCGGCGGAACTGGCGCAAGAGCGAGAGGGAGGGGACGAGTACGAGCACGCGCTCGTCGCGGCGAGCCTCCGCGATCCACAGTGTCGTGAGCGTCTTGCCGGTCCCGCAGGCCATGATGAGCTGACCGCGCTCACGCTCGGCGAGGTGGCCGACGGCGTCCCGCACCGCCGCCGCCTGGTGCGGTTGGGGGCTCTTCCGCGGACTCGCGGGCTCCGTCGTGGGCTCCAGGAACGGGTGCCAGTCGAGACCGAGGGCGAGGAGATCGGCGCGTCCCAGCCAGCCGATCTCCTGACCCGCCGTCGCCTTCTCGAAGCGGGCCGGCACGGCCCACGTGTTTGTGATGACCAGGCGATAGGCGAAGAGGTCGGGCCGGGCGCTGTGCCCGACGAAGGTCGCCAGCTCCTCCCAGGTCAGGCTCTGCGCGGGATCGGTGCGGAACTTGGCCTGGGCCGCCCACAGATCGCCCGAGTGTGTGCGGCCGACGAGGTCGATCCCCAGGTCCAGCATCCCGAACCCGGCCGCGTCCCGATCGGGCCACTCACGCCATGGCCAAACCTCGACGAGCCCGTATTCGGGTGCGTGACGGAGGAGGTACGCGCAGGCGAGTTCGAAGCGCCGGCCACGACCGTCCGCGGTCGCCAACGCTGCGATCGACGCCTCGACTGGTTCGAAGCCGAGCCCTCCGACTGTCCGAACCGTCACCCGAATCACCCGTCCATTCAGGCGCCCAGACGATCACAAGCTGAGGATCAGGAAGCAGCCGGGATCACTGAAGGCTAAGACCCAGATGTGGAGCCAGCGTGGTGAGGTCCTCCCACGCATCGCCGTTCGTCGCGCGCCACAGCCCGCCACACCACGCCGACGTTGTCCCAGCGGGTTGAGCCTGGACGAAAAGCTGACCTGCCCACACCACGTTGATCGCCTGCGGCAGCTGCGGTTTCGAAGCCAAGCCGGTCCGGGCTGGGTCCCAGAACGCCAGGTGTGCCGGGTCTGACGCGTCGATCCAAACGAAGAGGTGACCGCCGCCCGCCCGAGCGAGCTTCGTCTCGTTGTCGCGCAGGCGTGCAACCCGCTCCACAGCGTGGGTAACGGAGTTGCTGTCGCGATGGGCGACGGAGGGCTGACGGAGCATGACGCTGCCTGCGCCCGGGGTGGTGCGCCAGCCCTGCGCGTCGCCCACACCGACGCCGGCAAACCGCTCGGCGATGGCGGGCATCGCGGGAGCTGGCTGACGGGTCTGGAAGGACGCGAGGCCAGCGGACTCGACGTCGGCGATGAGGCCGGGGAGTTCGGCCACCAGCTTCGAGATCCTGGCTCCGTGAGTGAGGGCAAGGACAAGATGCCAGTCCGGCGCCAGTGCCTTGAGGGCGGCCTGGTGCTGCTGGATGGCGGCGAGTCTCTTCAGCTCCGAATCATTCATGGCCGTGGTCACCTCGACCGGCACGACCGTCCCGTCGGGCGAAAGCAGATCGAAGTCATGAACCTGCGTCGCGCGCCCCGTGTCTCTCCAGGTCGCGGACGGGTGTCCCATGACCGTAGTCATGACCCAGCACGCCAGGAACTCAAGCAGGGTGCGGTCGTACGGCAGCCGGTTGACGCGAGACGCCACGCGGTCAGGGTAGCATCCCGACCTGCCGGGAGCGGTTGGACCCGCTTCCGCTATCGCGGCCTCGAAAGGATCGGCGGAATCCGCCCCTCATGTCGGGTCGAATGCCGGGTCAAGACCGTCGCCCGCTCAGGCTCTGGCCCTGTGCTCCCGAAGCTGTCGTGCGAGGTCCCGCATGGCGTCGATGGGATCGAGGGCTGATGAGTTGAGCACGGTCCCCGTTCGCAGCGGAATCGCCCTTGCCACCCACAGCTCGCCAAGGTGCTCCACCTGGGATGCGAAGCCTGGAGTGGCCAGGCCGAGGATCTCACGTCCGACGTCACTCGACCCTGGCCCGAACAACTCGTTGAGATCCCCCACGGTGTTGGCGGTGATACTCACCAGGCGCTCGCTTGGGCCGCTCATTCGCAGTTTCCTCACCACTTGTCTAAGGGAGGGCTCCACAACACGCATCCAGTGAAGGTGCGCAGCACGGTGCGGGCCACCAGGCAGCTCCGCCGCTATGCTCGGTATCTGGACGGCAGCTCGCGGTCCCGCTGGCGTCGCCAGATGGCAGCCACGATCTCGTTCGCAGCGACCGCCGAGATGAGCAGCACGCACGCGGCCCCCACCGCGACCGGTCGTAGTGTCGGGTCGAGACTTGGTCCCGTCGCGACGACAGCAGCGATAGTAGCCACGAGCATCTCGCTCGCTCCAAGGGCATCCCACGGGTGTTCAAAGTAGTAGAAGTCCAATACCTGGACTGCTTCGCGTTTCTCGCTCGAGATGCCCAGTGCAAGATGGTCGATCCTCTTGATCCCGGCCCGGATCTTGCTCTTGGCAAGCCATGAGCCCCAGAACTCCACCGTCTTGAGAGCCAGAAGCGCGACAGCGAAGGTCAGCGGCTCGACCGACAGAAGAATGAGAACCGCGAGTCCGGCCGCGGCCAGCAAGGTCACCGTCCAGCCGCTCGACGGCAAGTCGAGCGTCATCGGAAGGCCCGACGCAACGCTTTTGAGTTGGCGAAGCTCGCTGTCAGTATCGCGCCACCAGAACACTGTCAGGACGATGGCCGTCGGCAAGAGGGCGAACTTGAGCCAACCAACGAGCATCTCCGGCGTGGTTTGTCCCGCCGATATCCCCTGAATGCGGACGAGGCCCATGTAGGCGCCGAGTACCAGCAGGACCAGCCACTCCGCACTCTTCTGGTATGAGGAGAGCGCCTCCCAGATCGACCGTTGGTCCTGATCGTCGCCTTCGCTTGCCAATGCGACCCTCCACCTCGCTACTTCGCGGACGAACGTTCCCAAGTATGGGTGTCTCACCGGCCGGCAGATGCTTCGTCGATGCCGCTGAAGCGCCGCCCCGGCGCCGGGCGCGGATCTGCCGCCACCCTGCTGGGGGGCCGCCTCCAACGTCCGCCATTCACAATGCCCCCTCGCCCCGCCCCTCGTTTCGGGTCGGCCGCAACGCAGGTCTTGCGCCGAACGGATGCGGGACCTCGGTAGGGATGCCCTTTCGGAACACGAGCGGGACGGACCGACGGCAGCGGACGGGTATCTCGGATCACACGACAGTGGTAGCGTAACCGCTCGGGTGTTCGATCCGCTATCATGGAATGCGAGTGCGGAAGGAGTAGCACGACGTTGCGGTGGCTAGACGTCCGTCCTGTGCCCCGTGTTGTGCTCGACGATCCCCCACTGACCGAAGTCATCTGCCAGTTCCGTTTCCCCCCGGTCCTTCGCCTGCAGTCAGACCAGCAGCTGCTGGCGAGCATCCAGGATCGACTTCGAGGAGATTACCCAAGCCTTGACGCGCAAGCGGTCCTGTCGCTTCGAATCCCTGGTGGGCCAGCGGATGCTCCCCTGGCCGCTGTTGGTGGGCCAGCATGGCGCTTCGTCGATGACACCGGGAATTGGCTGGTCTCGCTGGCGGCCGACTTCGTCGCACTGAGCACCACCAGCTATTCCCACTGGGACGACTTCACCCGGAGGCTGCGGCCGGTCATTCAAACGGTGGTTGAGCTCGTCGGGATCACGTCGAGGCGTAGGCTCGGCCTCCGATACACGAACCAGATCCCGATACCTCAGGACGCTGCCAGTTGGGGTCAGGTGATTGCGCCGGAGTTGGTTGGCTGGGTCGCCCACCTTGACCCGGGCGTCGCGGTGGACTCGGCCGTGCAGGAGGTTCGGCTCCGAACGGATGTCTGTGCCGTTGGGTTCCGCCATGGCCCGCTGCCGATGACCAACGATCAGAGCGTACGACAGTACCTGCTCGACACGGACTGCTATCTCGATGAGCCGACCGGCGTCGACATTGATGATCTGATAGGGTCCGCAGGCGCATTCAACGACGTGGCGAATCGCTTCTTCTTCGGCGCCTTGACCGCCGACGGACTGCAGAAGTTCAAGCCTCGGCCGAAGGAGTAGGTGATGGTCGCACTGCCGATGTTCGTGGACGAGGACAGGACCAGCGGCCACAGTCGGACGACCCCAGAGGAGCCGGCGACATCAATCGAGATCGACTGGACTGACATTCCCAGAACCGACGTCCGTGCGCCCCTCGGGGGCACTCCCGTGCCCAGCTATGGCATGGCCCGCGTCCCTTCTCCAGATGCGGTCGGCACTATCGCCTACTGGCTTCTGCAGCGCCGGTACGACCGGACGTTCGCCCTCGAGGCCACTCCTCCGTTCCTGCCCTCACAGGCAGGCTGGGCACTCGCCCAGAAGCTGAGCGGCTTGCGGCAAGCCCCCCCGGTCATGTCGGTCGACGAAGAAGAGTTGGTTGAGCCGCCGAACGACGCTCTCTGGGAAGGCGTGCCCGCGAGCCGCTGGTCGTGATCAGTAGGCGCATCAGTGCTCCCGCCGCCGCCGCACTACGAGCGGTTTCAGTCGTTCCTGCTTCAGGGTGACATCGGGTTCTTCCCATTTACACAGGTCGTCGCCTTGCACGAGGACGAGGCTCTTCCTGGCGTCGCGTTGCCCCCGGCCGTGGCGGGCATCCCCGCCTTCGAGAACATGAGGATGACCACGATCGGGATCGGCGACACCGTCTACCTCCTGCGTCACTGGCAGGGCTTGGGCATCGTCATCGACCAGACGTCTGAGCTGATGAAACGGAAGGATGACAGCAGGGTCGTCGTCGCCCCCCTCGTGCCTGCGAGCGCATCCGGGCTCGACTGGGCTCTCGCGGCGGCCGGTCAGTACGCGGGGGTGCTCGCCCTGCCAGAGTCCGCTGCCAGTTCGATTGCCGTAGGGTTCCCAGAGGCGGATTGGCCGAACATGGTGACAGCAGCCCGAAGCGTCACCACGGTGAGTCGCTCGCTGGTGGAAGCTGGCAGGATGATGACCCTAAGCCCCCGAATGGCCGTCGTGCTTGCGGCGAAGTTGGCCGAACTCTACGGGGAGCGGACGTGGGCGCGGCTGAAGCACTTCAGCAACGTCGTGGGCTCGCAGCTTGTGGATGTGAGTGACCTTGGCAAGGCTGCGACGAACCCTGGCAAGGGAGGCAGATGGGTGCTCCTGTCGTTCGCCAATCACGAACGACTGCAGGTCATCGCAAGCGAGAAATCGTAGGCTCCGGCCGTAACCGACTCCGGAACGGGCGCTCGGCCGGTTCATTCAATCGCACGTCCATCGGCCTTGGGCCGCCTTCGATCTGCCGGGCCCCGGAGCAACGGTGGTTCCACGTCAAGCTGAGGTCGCGTCTACAGACGCCGGGATCGCTTGTTACTTCGGCCTCAAGCCCTCTCGCCCCGACCAACCTCCACCACACCGCCCTCAACCCGCACTGTCCTGGTCCCACGCGTCGATGCCTTCATTCCTCCGTGGCAGCGTCGTCCGCGCACCGATCCTGCCATGTTCTGATAAGATCACCACGAAATGCGAAACGTGGTGGATCGGACCAGGCTTGATCGACAGGGACGTCTCGTCATCCCCGCACGGGTGCGCGCCGCTGCAGGGCTGACGTCTGGGAGCCCGCTCGCGGTGCGCGCCAGCCACGGCCGAGTGATCGTGGAGCCCCTCGACACCATCGAGCGGAAGATGTGGCGGGCTGCGGCGCGTGCGCGCCCGGGCGATGCGACAGCGGAGCTGCTGGAGGAACGGCGGCGCGAGGCCAAGAGCGAGCGCTGAGGTGCCCGCCGGATCGCCTATCGTCCTCGATGCCTCCGCGCTCGTGGCGTACGCGCGAGATGAGCCGGGCGCCCGGATCGTGGCGGCGCGCCTGCGCAGCAGCGGCCGGGTGCTCGTCTCGGCGGTCAACTGGGCGGAGGCAGCCGGCAAGCTCCGCGAATACCGGATGACGCCCGCGATCCTTCGCCAGGCGTTGGCTGCGGTGGAGACCGAGATCGTCACGTTCGCCGAGGCGGACGCCGACGTCGTCGGTGAGTTGACGCCTCGACTGCGCCTGCTCGGCCTCTCCCTGGGCGACCGGGCGTGCCTGGCACTCGCGCTCTCGATGAATGCCACGGCCCTGACCGCGGACCAGTCGTGGAGTCGCCTGGATCTCGACGAGCTTGTCGTCGAACTGATCCGGTAGGCTGCACGGGCGCGTCAGGCACCCGTTTGCGACGGCCAATCCCTGCCTTGGTTTGTCGGGGCAAGTCCTCTCGCCCCGACCAGCCGGTTCTCATCAGGTCCGAATGCCGTGCGTCTGCCAGCCGGCCCTGAACCTTTCGCACCTCCCGGGCCCATGCCATAGTGAGGCATGCCTGTCGCACCGTCATCGAACGTGGGCCCAAGGACAAGCGGTCGGTGGCCCTCAGCATCGACTGGCCAGGATGGAGCCGGGGCGCGAGGACCGCCGAGCTCGCCCTGGAGACGCTCGAGTCCTATCGGGAGCGCTACGGGCCGGTCGCGCGCCTCGCCGGGATGTCGCGCGAGTTCGACGCCGCCGGGCCCTCGAGATCGTGGAGGACAGGGTTGGTACGGGCTCGACCGACTTCTGGGGCATCTCCTTCTCGCCTTCCGCGGCCGAGCTGAGCCCGATGGGTGAGGCGGATCTCGAGCGCGGGATCGCGCTGTTGCGGGCCTGCTGGGCGTTCTTCGACGGCGTTGCGGCGCGGGTGTCGCCGGAGATTCGCAAAGGGCCGCGCGGCGGAGGACGGGACCGCGACCAGATCATCCGCCACACCATCCGCACCGAGAGCGAGTACTTCGCCAGGCAGGTGGGGCTGCGAATACCCGAGCGTGCGGCGCTCACGCCGGACGGGCTGCGCCAGCATCGGGAGGCCTACGTCGCGGCGATGCGCGCGTACAACGCCGGCGAAGTCAAGCGGCGCATGCGGTCGTGGACGCTGCCGTTCCTCATCCGACACTCCGCCTTCCACACGCTCGACCACGCGTGGGAGATGGAGGACAAGGACCTCTCCGCCGAGAACGACGACTGACCACGACGGCCGTGGCGCGGGCCGCTACCCCGGGCGCGGCCCTGGCGAACCTCGATGCCAGCGCCAGCGGTGGTACCATACGGGCATGGACAAGACGACGATCTACCTGCCCGCAGACCTCAAGTCGGCGGTCCGGAGGGCAGCCCGGCGGCGCGGCGTGTCGGAGGCCGAGGTGATCCGGGACTCGATCCGCAGCGCTGTCGGCGGTGAGCGACCGCGTCCGCGTGGAGGCCTGTTCGGCAGTGGAGCGCCGATCGCGCGCGAGGCGGACGACCATCTGGCGGGCTTCGGCGAGCGATGATCGTCGACACGAGTGCACTCCTCGCGTTCTTCGACACCGACGAGCCCGACCACGATGCCGTCTCACGCGTCATTGACGCGGCGACCGAGCCGCTCGTCGTCTCGCCGTACGTCGTGGCCGAGCTCGACTACCTCGTCGGATCGCGCCTCGGCGTTTCGGCCGAGCTCGCCGCGCTGACGGAGCTGGCGGGCGGAGCCTGGGATCTGGCCGCATTCGGCACCGAGGATCTGGCAGAGGCCACCTCGGTCGTCGAGCACTACGCGGACCAGTCGATCGGCGTCGCCGACGCGTCGAATGTGGTCCTCGCAGCACACTACCAGACCCGGATCATCGTGACCCTCGATCGGAGACACTTCGGCGTCGTGCGGCCACTCGCCGGCGGCCGCTTCACGATCCTGCCGTAACCCCGCGATCCCTCAGCGTCCGGCGAACCGGGGGCGGGAGGGAGCTGGAGCCGGCCCCGGGTAGGCCCGACGTCAGCGCCGTGCAACACGCGAGACGCTCGCCGTGGTAGGTTCCCGCGCATGTTCGCGACCGGGTTCGTCAACCTCTACACACACGACATCGAAGCTGGCCTTCGGTTCTACCGGGATCTCCTCGGATTCGAAGAGACCTTCCGCACACCCACCACCGGAACCCCGGAACACGTCGAACTCACACTCAACGGGTTCAGCGTGGGGCTTGGCACAGTGGAGGCTGCGAAGAGGGTCCACGGAGTGGACGCGTCGCCCGGCAGTCCTGCCATGGTCCTGGTCGTATGGGCCGACGACGTCGACCAGGCCTTCGAGCAGCTGACATCTGTTGGCACGCCCGTCGTCCAACCCCCGCACAACACCGGCAAACACAACCGCAACGCCCTGCTGCGCGATCCCGACGGCAACCTCGTCGAGATCGTGGCAAAGGTGGCCTAGCCGGCCAGAGTGCGTCGGAGTGAGCCTGCGCCGATCGCCAGAGGCGTCGGTCCGTCAGCCGACTGCGGCGAGGGGACGTCTGACGACCCCGGAGGCGATCCTCACGATTCACCCGTAAAGGATCGCTGCGACTCCTCTCGCCCCGACCACTCATCCCTCGATGGCTGTCAGCCTGGGGTCTTGCGGCCATCACGTTGGTCATGTCGTCCGGCCTCCTTGTCATGTTCCGTCTTGCCGAACCGATGTCGACGACCAGCTCGTCCTGGCTCTTCCCATCGGCCTGCAGGAGATGGTCCTGGCCGTCTGGCTGATCGCCAGGGGGTTCAATCCACGAGCGATCGCCGCAGCGCCTGCGATTGAGCCCTCGTTGGCCGGCGCGGGTGCCCTGTGATGACCGAGTCGAGGCGACCTGTGCCGCTCCCGCCCCGCTGGTTCATCCGCGCCGCGTGGGTGGGTCACCGTGCCATTTACTCGATCACGGGCGGCCGGCGCGGCCTGCGACGCCCAACGGCCGAACGCTGGGGCATGCTGCGCCTGCGGACGGTCGGGCGCCGCACGGGCAAGGAGCGCGTCGCCATCCTCGGCTACATCGAGGACGGTTCCAACTTCGTCACCAAGGCCATGAACGGCTGGGCCGATCCCGAGCCCGCCTGGTGGCTCAACCTCCTGGCGCACCCTGACGCGAAGGTCGACCTCGTGGACGGGTCACGCCCCGTCCACGGACGCGCCGCGGACGACGACGAGCGGCCCCGCCTGTGGGCGAGCTGGGCCGTCTACAACAAGAAGCTCGATGCCCACGCCGCCTTGAGATCGCGGCAGACCCAGGTCGTCATCCTGGAGCCACGGTCCGATTGACACGTCGCGGGACGGACATGCGGGCCGGAATCGACCGGATCGACGGCGGCCCGTCATGGGCCGGTCGCAGGCTCAGACGGTGACGACCACCCGGCCGCGCGTGTGGCCCCCAGGCGATCAAGCCGGGGACGGGCTGGCCGGCGCACTGCTCGCGCCGCGCCGCGCGCTGCCGGTCCGAGCCAGAGCGGCTGTACCCCCGGACGTCTGCCGCCACCACTGGCACCAGCAGGATCGGTTGATCACGGGTGTGATGTCGTCGAAACGCTCGCTCGTCGCCGGCCGTACGCCGATGTTGTCCGCACCCTTGGATGCACCCGTGCTCGACGTCATGACCCGCGCAGTCTGCCATGGGCTCGTTCGGCCACCAAGTCCTGGCGCCGCAAGCGGCAACAGCGCGGGCGGGCAGCTTCCCTGGCCGAGTATCACGCGTGATACCATGCAGCTATGACCGAGGTGACGATCCGGGAGCTGCGCAACCATGGCGGCGATGTCGTGGACCGCGTCGCTGCCGGTGAGCGGCTGGTGGTCACCCGCGCCGGAAGGCCGGTGGCCGAGCTTCGACCGCTGCCGCCACGCGGAGCATCGGCGTCGGTGCTCCTGGCGCGCTGGAGGAGGCTGCCACCGCTCGATGGGGCAGTGCTCCGCCGCGACCTTGACGCCACGCTCGATCCCCGGCTGTGAGCGCCGCGCGGGCCGGGCTGCTCGACACCAGCACCCTCATCCTGCTCCCGTGTCTGCGCGATCCCGCGGCGCTGCCAGACCAGCCGCGCATCTCGACGATCACGCTGGCCGAGCTGTCGGTCGGACCGCTCGTGGCGACGACCGATGCGGAGCGGGCCGCGAGGCTCGCGCACCTGCAGCAGGCTGAAGCCGACTTCGACCCGCTCCCCTTCGACGCCGACGCTGCCCGCGCGTTCGGCCAGGTGGCCGCTTCCATGCGCCGCTCGGGGCGCAAGCCGGGCGCACGGGCCTACGACGCGATGATCGCCGCGATCGCACTGGCCAACGGTCTGCCCCTCTATACCTGCAACCCGACCGACTTCGTCGGCATCGACGGGCTCGAGGTCGTCGCCGTCGCCCACCCCGATCAGCGCTGATCACGGCCAAGGGCTTCCCGGGGCCTCGGGCCGTGGACTGACGACACGGCCCGAGGCCGCACCCGGTTTGTCGGATCGAGCCCTCTCGCCCCGACCTTTTCGCGCACGAACCCGGGACATTGAGTTGCCGGGTCGGTTCAAGATGGATGGATCGCTCGATGGCGTCCACGCGGTCGTCGGGTTATCAGGTGCCGATGCGGGCCAGCAGCCGTCCGGACGCGGGCGAAGGCCTGGGCCTGGGCCTGGTCGGCCTCGGCCGAGCCGAGCGGCAGCCGGCGGTAGAGGGCGACGCCCTGCGATCCGAGGCCGCCCACCGAGGCGAAACGGTCGGCCAGGATGGCGCGGGCGGTGCGTACGGACCGGACATCGCCGAAGGCCCTGATGTCGGCGGCGACCTCGTCCACATCGAGATGGCGCAGCACGTAGTCGATGTCGTAGGCATCCTTGGGCTTGTCGCGCGACCCCATGGCCAGCGCTTTCAGCACGATGAACGCCGCGGGTGCAGCCACCCGAACGCGGGCCTGGTGATGGCGCCCGTCCGGCAGCAGGCCGACGAGCGCGCGCTCCACGGCGGCCTCGCGAACGGGCTCGGCTCCCTCCGTTCGCCGGGCCAGCGGCTCACCGCCTACCCGCTCGTGACGGTGGGCGCATGGGGTTCTGGGCGTGACCGGCGCAAGGAGATCGATCTCGACCGCGATCTCCCGCTCTCCCACCAGCACGGTCCGCGACCATCGGAATGGCTGATCCCCCTGGAGATAGCCTCGCTCCCGCATGGAGCTGCGCGATCGTCCGGTAGATCTCCTCGGGCACGCCGAGCGGATCCACGATGAGATCCACATCGAGCGTGCCGACATACGGCTCGTCGCGCGGGTCTACCGCGGCCAGAGCAGGTCTCGCTCTCGAAGCGTTGCGGCGGCCTCGGCCGCGGCGCCTTCGCGACGGACGAGGTCCACGTACATCTGCGGCCGGCTGACGACGCGGAGCCCCTGGGTTTCGAACGCGCCATCGAAGATGCCCGCATCCGCTGACAGATGGAGGATGACGTTGCCTCCCCGGGGCACCGTCGTGAGCTCGAGCAGTTCGTCCCATGGATCGGCAAGGTCGGTCACGTAGAGCTCGACTCGGCTGTACCGTGCGTACGGGGAGACGCGGTCGGCCGCCGCCTCTGCCGTCAGTGCATAGCCGGGAGACGGCGAGACGTCGGCGATCCGGTGGAGGAGGGCCTCCAGCCCACCGAAGAGGCTGACCGCCTCGCGAACCTGCTCCGCCTGGGGCCTGGACGCGACCCAGGCGTCAAGGAGGCCCCCGGGATCAGCCGGCCGAGTGGCGCGCCGTGCGCGTTCGACGTATGCGTCGCGAGCCAGGGTCTTGAAGGTCCGGCTCACGAACCCCTCGGTCGCGCCGGCCCGGTCGGCCATCTCCGCCACGGTCCAGGGCCGGCGCGGATCGACGAGCCGTACGACGTGAGCGTCGACGGGTGGGAATGCGACGATGCGGACCGATATCCGTTTCAGGCTCGGCTCTACTCCTGACGACGCGCCATTGTTCAAGCGCCGCCTCGTGCAGGACGAGGGCGCCCGCAGCATGATGGGCCCGTGGACAGTGCTCTGGAGGCGCTCGCTCGACGCTTCGCGCAGGGCGCGCACGAGTTCGCAGGCTGCCCGCTGTATCAGCAGCTCTGTCGGTCGGTGGCCGCCGACGAGCGGCTGCTGGCCATCGCGGCGGAGCGACGGGCGGGGCAGCAGCCCACGAACCTGCTCCTGGCCGCGGTGCAGTATCTGCTCTTCGAGGAGCCGACGGACGAACTGGCACGCTGGTATGTCTCGATCGAGGGTGCTGGGGCGCGGCCGCCGGAGACCGCCGGTCCTGCGTTCGCCGCGTTCTGTCTGCGGCGGCGCGACGCGCTCGTCGAGCTGCTGCGCACGAAGCTGGTCCAGACGAACGTCGTCAAGCGCGCCGCGGCGCTGCGACTGGGGCTTGCCCACGTCGCCCGACGCACGGACGGACCCGTCACGTTGATCGAGATCGGCGCGAGCGCCGGGGTGCTGCTCGCCTTCGACCGCTACCGCTACCGGCTGGCGGGGCGCATCTGGGGGCGATCTGACTCGCCGGTCGAGATCGCCACCGACTGGCGCGGCACCCCGGACACCCTTCCCGACCCTGACCGGATCCCCACCATCGCGCGGCGCTTCGGGATCGACCTCTCCCCCATCGATCCCCGTGACCCGGCAGGGCGCCGCTGGCTGCGGGCGCTCGTGTGGCCGGGCAACGAGGCCGAGTGGGCGCTCCTCGAGCGCGCGCTCGATCTCCTCGCGGACGACCCGCTGCGTGTCATCGCCGGCGACGCGATCGAGGTCCTGCCCCGCCTGCGCTCTGCGGACCTCGCCTCGGGTGGTCCGCTCGCGGTGTTCCACGCCGCCACCCGCGCGCATCTGCCGATCGATCGCCGTGAGGCATTCGACCAGGCGATCCGCGATCTGGGAAAGGACCGGCCGCTCTTCTGGCTGTCACTCGAGGGCACCCGCGAGCCACTGGCGGAGCTGGGCGGAGCCTCCGTCCCCCTCCACCTGCTTCAACTTGTCGAGGTCGAGAGGGGCCGGGAGCAGAAGAGCGAGCGGCTCGCCATATTCGAGCCACACGCGGAGTGGGCGATGCCGTTGGCGGCACCTGAGCTTCGCCATTCGGGGCTGTGATCACCCGACCGCAGCCAACCGCCGAACGGCGACCCGCGCCACGATGCGCACGTTCACTCGTAAAGGCTCGGCTCTACTCCTCTCGCCCTGACCACAGCACTCGCGCCTGTGAGCAGGCACCATTCCGGAATGGGCGTGTCGCCCGATGCCTGGGTCGTCTCGGGACGGCACACGGAGCGGCGCCCGGCGAAACGATGCGCCGGCTCGTCGCCGTCAGGTCCAGGGGTCGATCGGCGGTAGCCCGGCGGCGGTGAACGTCTCGTTCAGCTCCGCGATGTGCCAGATGTCGTGGGCGAGGACCCGCTGGATCACCGCGCCCCTGGTGTGCACCCATCCCTCGCCCCACTCCGGGTGGCGGAGCTCGTCGCCCAGCATCGGCAGGGTCCAGCCGTCGAGGCATCGCTCCACGATCGCGAAGGTCGCGTCGAGGGCCTCGACCAGCTCGGCGGCATCGAGCGGGTGCTCGAGACCCTCGTCGCCCGGGCAGTTCCACGCCGCGTTGGTGAAGCGCGTCGTCCCGGCGCCGGGCTCGCCCCCGAAGTCGCACAGCCAGAAGACCCGCTGGCAGGCGGCGTGACCGACGATCGCCCAGAGCGGCCACCGGTCCGGTCCCAAGCGTAGCGCCAGCTGCTCGACGGTCAGGCCCCGGACCGCCTCCCGGAGCCGACGATTGATCTCGGGCCAGCAGTCGAAGGCCGGTCGGATGGCCAGATCGCGCATGGGGTTCACCTCTTCCTCGCCGGGTCGGTCGGGTTCTGGCGCGATGTTCGCCGCAACCGCCAGGGCGTGCCAGTGGGGTCGACCATCTGGCGGTCGGTCCGCCTCGATCGTGGGCACGATGCAGCGCGAGCCCAAGCTCAGTCGGCCGGAACGATCTCCACTGGTACGGGAAGGTCAGGCCAGCCCGCGTCGGTCGTCAGAACGCGCCTCGCACCGAGTACCACCGCGGTCGCGACGACGAGGGCATCCGGTAACCGCAGCCGGGCGCCGTGGCGGGCACGGAGCTCGGCAGCCTGGGCGGCGATGGCCCGGGTGGCTGGCTCGATGGCGGCTGGCAGTGCATCCACGAAGGCGTCGACGGTGGCGACCGCCTCGCCGCCGCGGCGGTGCGGCGCCACCAGGATCTCGGCGTACGCTGAGGCCGGGAGCACCAGCCTGTCGCCGCGCTCGAGGGCCGAGCGTACGGTTTCGGACGCGGCAGCGTGGTGAACGTCGGTCCCGTCGAGGACGGCGATGAGGACCCCGGCGTCGAGGACGGTCAGCTCCACTCGCGCCGCAGCTCGTCGAGCTCGCCGGCGGGGTAGACGTCGGTCAGCGCGCCGGCAAACCGAGCGACCGGATCATCGTCGCGGAGCAGGACAACCTCCCCAGGCCCGCGGACCTCGGCCCGCAGCCGATCGCCGGTGCGAAGGCCCGCCCGCGCGAGCGCATCCTGCGGGATGGTCACCTGGTGCTTGGCGCTCACGCGAGTGTAACCGCGCTGGCGCTTGGCCTTTACTCGCCGTTCCATGAGCAAAGCTTATCCCGGGCCCGCGGTCAGCCGCCGGTCGCCACCCGCGACTACCGCCATGCCTGGATTCCGACCGCGGCGAGCGCGACGTTGTATCCGGCGAGCGCCAGGGGCCAGGCCATCGGCAGGCCCAGGTAGGCCCCGATGGCAGCCAGCGGGAGTCCCGCCAGGGCAGTGAAGGGCCCGAACGCGATCGCCGGACGATTCCCCACGAACACGCCAGCGGCGACCAGAATGTGGAGGGCGAACACCGAGGCCAGCCCGATCGGGAGCATGTTGGAGCCACCCAGGGGTCGCTTGGGGCCATCGGCACGATGAGGATCGGGCGGAGCAGGTTCCCCGCCGCGATCCGCATATCGTCCGGCTCGTGGCGCGCTCGTCGATCAGGCCTCCGACGGCGGGCCACGTGTCGACGCCTACGCGTGCTGCGGAGCCTCCGCCGCGCGGCCGAGGAGGTCCTCGATCTGCCGCAGGAGCCGTGTGCCGTCCCCGATCCATGCTCGGGCGTCCTCCTCGGTCACGGTCGCGACGGCCTCTGCGCGCTCCGGTGATCGCGCGCTCAGGGAAAGCGCCTCGACCGCGAGCTCGGCGACGGGGGGTGCGGCCGTTCGCAGCGCCCCGGCGGCGGCCGGCGAGACGTCCTCGTCCGCCACGTCCACCGCACCGGCGAGATGCGCCAGGCAGAGGAGCGCCCCCGCGAGTGCCTCGGTCAGCGCTGGCAGCGCCTCCAGGGGGAATCCCCCTTCCGCCAACACCCCCGCCATGCGCCCCTTGCGCTCCGCCCGGTCGAAGGACCGCCGGGCCCGGAGCAGGCGCTGTTGCTCCTCCACTGCGCGACGGTCGGTAAGCTGCGGCGAGCGATAGAGGACCCGCCGGTCCGTGGCGGCGAGCTGGACGAGCCCCGCCGCGGCCAGCCGTTCGATCGCTTCGTACGTGGTCCGCTCGAGCAATTCGAGGCGCGGCGGTTCCCCGCCCTCGCCGGCGCCTCTGAGCACGACAGCTTCGAGCTGCGTCCGTCGTTGAGCCGCCTCGGACGGGCCATCCACCACCGCCAGCAGCGTCCTCCGGCCGTCCCGGGCGGCGTGGACCTCGAGCAGCAGGAGTTCATCGTCCAGGCTCGCGACAAGCCCGTCGCGCAGATGCGCCAGGGGTTCGGCCGGCGCCGGCACCGGCTCGGCAAGCGTGACCGCCGGCGCCACGGCCGGCGCCGGGCCCGCGGACGTTCCCATGACCGCCTCGAGGCGCTCGATGAACGCCCCGCGTCCTGACGGAATCGGCAGCGCGTCGGGCTCACCCTTGCCGTCCAGGAGTCCCTCGGCCAGCGCCTGCTTGCTCGCCAGGACGTGCAGCATTCGGTGCTCGATGGAATCCTCGGTGACGAGCTGGATGACCTGGACCGAGCGGGGCTGGTGCTTGCGCCAGGCGCGGGCGATGCGTTGCTCGAGCCGGGCCGGATTCCAGGGCAGGTCCAGGTTGACCACCACGCTCGCCGCCTGGAGGTTCAGCCCAACGCTCCCCGAATCGGTGGACAGGAAGAGCCGGCAGGCCGGGTCGCGCTTGAAGCGGCGGATCTCCTCCCGGCGCGCCAGCTGCGGCACCGAACCGGTGTGCCAGGCGAAGCCCACCCCCATCGCCGTGGCCAGCTCCCGGACGAGTTCGAGCATGCGCTCCCACTCCGAGAAGATGAGGACCTTCCGGCCGTCCTCGGCGAGACACTCCCGGAGGATCTCCTCGAGCTCGCCGAGCTTCGGACAGACGCGGCAGTCGGGATCGAGGATGTAGGGCGTGTCACACAGCATCCGCATGCAGGCCAGCCAGCGCTGGAGCTTCTCGAACTCCTCGGGTGACAGGGGCCGCCGCCGCGCCTGCGCGAGCAGCCGAGCCACCCGAGCGCTGTAGTCGGCGGTGCGGTTGACCTGCTCGGGGTCCATCGGGACGAAGTACGTGTTGACCGTGCGTGCAGGCAGCTGTTCTTCGACCTCCGCCTTGCGCCGTCGCAGGAGGACCGGCTCCAGACGCCGGTGCAGCTCACCCAGGTTCGTATACCCCACCGGCCGGCCGCGCTCGTCGAGCTCGTAGAAGTCCCGGTTGAAGCGGAACAGGGGCCCGAAGATCGCGGGATCGAGGAACTGGACGATGGAGTAGAGATCGTCGATGCGGTTCTCCAGCGGGGTGCCGGTCAGCACGAAGGCGTACTGGCTCTCCAGACGCTTCACCGCCCGCGCGGTCTTCGTCCGCCAGTTCTTGATCCGCTGGGCCTCATCGAGGATCACCACGTCGGGCGCGACGAGCCGCCCGATGTCCGGGCCGTCGGCGATGATCTGCTCGTAGTTGGCGAGGTAAAAGAACGAGCGCTCCCGGTACTGGTGCAGCCGCGCTCCCCGTGGCCCCGCAATGATCCGGGCCGGCAGATCGGTGAACTTGCCGATCTGCTCCTCCCACTCGGCCTTGAGCGAGACCGGGCTCACCACGAGCACACGTTCCACGCCGCGCAGCCGCCGGAGCAGCTCACAGGCGGCGATCGCCTGCACGGTCTTGCCCAGGCCCATCTCGTCGCCGAGCAACGCCCGCTCGGTGAAGGCAAGGAAGAGGAGCCCCTCCTGCTGATAGGGGTAGAGCGGATGGCGGACGAGGTCGAGGCTGCGCGTGCCGGCTGCCACATCGGCAAGAAAGGCCTCGCGGGAACGTCGCCGGCCGGCCTGGCGCGCACGCTCCTCCGCCCAGGTGAGCAGGTGCCGGGAGAGGCGGATCCGCCGGCGCCGTTCGATCGGTGCCGCCTCCAGCCGCCGGGCGAGCGCCGGGATCGCCGCGGCCGGATCGGCCCGCAGGGCGCCGTCGGCCGCGAAGAAGGGCTCGAGCAGGCCCTGCAGCTCCGGGTGAGCACGGCGCGGCCAGCGGAGCCGGACTTGCGGTTCTCCGGCCGTGCGGTCGAGGAAGACCTCGGCGCGCCCCGAGCCGGTTCCGGCGGCTCGATCGAGCCCGCCGTCCTGGCTCCTCCGCAGCTGCGCGAGGACTGCCTCGACATGCTTGCAGGTGCCCAGCCCGTTGACGCGATGATCGGGACATCCGCAGGAGTTGAGGCGCTCGGTGAGCGAGCGGATCTCGACGTCGTACTCGCCGGCGTTCTCGGAACGGACATGGAACGTGCCGAACAGCTTGTGCCGCGGCTCGAGCGACGTGATCGCGAACGCCTCCTCGACCCCCCGCCGGCGCCGCTGCTCGATCTCCTCGGTGTCGGACGTGCGCCAGCCCCGGGCGGCGCCTTCCCGCGCGAGGACCCGCTGTGCGTGGCTCCCTCGCGTCGCTGGCATCGGCATCGGCCGTCCGTCCCTCGCCTCGGCGTTTCTGTGACGGTAGGGTAGCGGTCCGTGCACAGCCGCGCCCGGGCGCGTGCAACGGCAGGTCGCGGTCCCCAGCGTTCGTCGACACCCCCGGGGATCCACACCCCCGGGGATCGGCCCTTGCCAACACCAGTGATTCGTGTTTCACTGAGGCGAGTCTCACTGAGCGACGAAGCAATGGGGGCAAGCCCAGGGATGAGCTCCTCCGCACCCGCCCATTCGGCCAGGGCCGTACCGCCGGTACCCGGCACCGCCCGCGGGTCCTTCATCGATCGAGTCTTGGAGCTTCGGCGCCTGGAAGAGGCGTGGGCCTCGGAGCGGCCGCACCTGGTGATCCTCTCGGGACGCCGCCGCGTCGGCAAGACGGAGCTGCTGGCTCGCTTCAGCCGCGGCAAGCCCATCGCCTATCTGGCTGCGGCGCAGCGCGTCCGAACGGACCAGCTTGCGGACGCCGCGCGCGACCTCGCGGCGCTGGCCAACGGGTTTCGTCGCGGTCGCCCGCCGGCGATCCGGCTCGACGGCTGGCAAGCGATGCTCGATCTCGTCGGCGAGCGCGCCGCCGGTCGGCGGATCGGCCTCATCATCGACGAGTTCCCTTACCTGGTTGAGGGCTCGCCGGATCTCCCGTCGGTGCTCCAGCGCTGGTGGGATCGGGTCGGGTCGAAGACGCGGGTCTTCCTCGTCCTCGCCGGTTCCGACCAGGCGCTCGTCGAGCGCCTGGTCTCGCCCCGGGCTCCACTGTATGGTCGTGCCACGCTCCGACCGCACCTGGAACCGATGGACTATTACAACGCGGCCGGCTTCGTGACGAGCTGGACGGCCGAGGATCGGATCCGCGCCTTCGCGGTCGCGGGCGGCATCCCGTACTACCTCCGGTTCTTCGATCCATCGGTCGGGCTCCGGGCCAACCTCCGCCGGCTTGCGTTCTCGCCGGACGGCCCCCTGTTTCGCGAGGCCGAGTACCTGCTCGAGGCTGAGTTCCGGGAGGTCAGCCGGCGCGGATCGATCTTTCGGGCCATGGCGACCGGCGCGGTGACGCCCAACGAGATCGCCGGGCGCATCGGCCTGGGCGGCGCAGCGGACGTCCAGGCCAACCTCGCCGATCTCGTCCGCATGGGCCTGGTGCGCCGCGAGGTGCCGGTGACCCGGCGCGCGGAGCTCCGCTCTCGGCAGGTCGCCTATCGCATTGCCGATCCGTACTTGGCCTTCTACTTCACGGTCCTCGAGCCGCGGCGCTCGCTGATCCAGGTCGGCCCCGCAGCCGTCGTCGATCGGTCGCTGACCGACGAGGAGCTGGACGCCTACGTGAGCCGCGTCTTCGAGGAGGTCGCCCGGCAGTACGTGCGACGCGCGGCTGCGGCGGGCATGCTGCCCATCGTCGAGGCGGTCGGGACCTGGTGGCAGGGTGAGGACGAGCTCGACGTGGTCGGTATCGACCGATCCGGCGTCACGCTGGTTGGCGAGGCGAAGTGGCGACGCTCGGCGGTCGGGCGCGACGATCTTGCCGTGCTTCGCCGGCGCGCGGCGATGCTGAGCGAGCAGCCGACCCGGCTGCTGCTCTTCTCGCGTGGAGGGTTCACCGACGCGGTCGCCCGCGTGGCTGACGTCACGCCGGTTGGCCTGCGAGAGCTCTTCGCCCGCGATCTTGCCTTCGAGCGCTCGGCCTGACGCCCAGCGCCTGCATCCCCTGCGTCCACTGGATGCCGCAGAACATGGGGAACGGACTCAACCAGCGGATCAGGCGGCGCCGGAGGCCGCCAGCCGGATTGCCTCGACACTGAGGTCGGTATGGCAGGTGCAACTCCTCTCGCCCCGGCAAACCGGTCAGCTTGCGGCCCCACTCTCGCCGAGATTTCGGCACCGACGGGCGTCTGCCGACCCACACCGACGCCCCGCTCGATCAGAATCCACGCTGGTCGTTCCACCGGCGTCGGCTGCTGGGCACGCGCTCCCTCCGGCGACCCTCGAACATGCCGCCGGCCGGGTTCGAGCCGGCCCACCGTCGGCGCCTGCAGGAGGCCACCCCGGCCGTCTGATTCCAACCGTCTGGGTCTCCACCAGACAGGGGGGTTCACCGCCCCAGCGGGCAGGGGACCCGACTGCGACACGCACGGGATAGATGCGAGGGGCCAATGGCGCCTTCGCCCGGCGTGCCGGCATCGCTGAGAAGGCGATTCCTGACACGTCGTGCCATCTCCGACACACGCAGCGAGAAGCCGGCGCGATCGGTGCCGCGGGGCGTATGGCACTGGTACGCTCGTCGGAGGGCGCCGAGAATCGCCTTCTCGCCGCGAGTCGCAGAGATGTCACGGACGCGCTCCAGGGTCGTGACCGGCGCCGGCAGCCTTCTGGCCCTTGCGGTCGCCACACAGTCCTGCGTGCCGGCGCCGGCGACAGGTTCGCCGGGCCCGACGATGCCGCCGGCCCCGACGGTGCTGTTGCTGCCGTCGCCGAGGACGGTGGGCGCCGTCTCTGTCGAGGAGGCGCTGGCCAGCCGCCGATCGGTCCGTGAGTTCGCCTCGCGCCCGCTCTCGTCGGCCCAGGTCGGACAGCTCCTGTGGGCTGCGCAGGGCGTGACGGATGTCCAGGGTCGCCGGACGGCCCCGTCCGCGGGCGCGCTCTATCCGCTCGAGCTGTACGCGGTTTCCGCGCAGGGGACCTTCCGCTATCTTCCGGACGAGCACGCTCTGGCAACCGTCCGCAAGGGCGACCAGCGGCAGGAGTTGCGCGCGGCAGCGCTGGGGCAGGACGCCGTCGTTACTGCGCCGCTGGTGGTGGTGATCGCGGCGGTTCCGGCCCGGACCGCCGCCAGGTACGGGCAGGAGCGGGCGATTCGCTACATTCAGCTCGAGGCCGGGCACGCAGCCCAGAACCTGCTGCTCCAGGCGGTGGCACTGGGGCTGGGCTCCGTCCCGGTGGGTGCGTTCGACGATTCGCGGGTCGCCGCCACCCTCGGCCTGCCCTCCGACCAGATGCCGCTGTACCTGCTCCCCGTCGGCTATCCCGCGGGCGCCGCCGAGCTCTCGCCCGGATCCACGTGACCGAGCGGCCGCGACGCGAGGGGGGGCTCGGGGCGATGCTGGCGCTCCCCATCCTGCCCGCGTACGTGACCAGCGCAGCCCGCGTGCTCCGGCGGCGAGTGCTCGGACCGAGGCGATACTCAGGCGACGCGCCGGCTATCTGCCGAGCGATCGTCGACGCGTGCTGGACCGGCGACTACCTCGCGGCCAGCGCTGGCCACTTCCGGCAGTTCTGGATGCGGGACCTGGCGTTCTCCGCGCCGTCGCTCACCCGGTTGGGGCAGGCGTGCCGCGTCGAAGCCAGCCTGGCGTGGGCCCTCGAGGCGTGGGCGCGTCGTGGCCGTGTGACGACCACGATCTTCGGCGCCCGCAGGCCCGCCGACGTGTACACCCTCGGGTGCGACTCGCTGCCGCTCCTGTTCGCGACGCTCGAGGCGGGCGGCTTCGAGCGCCTGGTCGACCGCCACGCGGGCTGGCTGCGTCCAGAGGTCGAGCGCTACGCGGCGGCGGTCATCGACGCGCGAACCGGACTGGTTCGGTTCGATCGGCTCTTCTCCGGCCACCGCGACACGGTACGCACCCCCTCGAGCTGCTATGCCAACACGATGCTCGTCGTCCTGGACGGGGTCCTGCGGCGCACCGGGTGGTTCGCCAGCCCGATTGGCGCATCCGGTGGGGACCGCCTGGTGGCCGCGTTCTGGCGGGTGGACCACTTCAGCGAGCGCCAGGACCGCGACGTACTGACCGGCGACGCCAACGTGTTCCCGTTCTGGACAGGGGCGGTGCCCGACGCCCTCGGCCTGGACCCGATGCTGGCTGCCCTGCAGCGCGCGGGCCTGACCAGGCCGCTCCCACTGCGCTACGCGATGCGCCGGGAGGCAGGCGTGGAGGATCCCGTCCAGCGGCTGTTCGTGCCGGACTACCAGGGGACCGGCGTCTGGACCTCCCTCGGGGCGATCTACCTCGTGCTGCTGGCGCGTGTCGACCCGGCTGCCGCCCGCGCCGGACTGGCAGCATACGCGCGGCTCATCGAACGGGAGGGCACGCTGCGGGAGGTCTATACAGGCGAGCTCCGGCCGTACCGGGGCCGCCTTGGGCTCTTCCTCGCCGACGAGGGGATGCTGTGGGCGTCGATCCTGCTCGCGGAGATGACGGAGCACGGGCGTCCGGCGGATCCGAGCGTCGTCCCCACGCCGGGGACGGGATCCCGCGCATCTCCGCTCTGATGCCCAACTTCGGGCGCACCCGGGCTCGGCTGTGCGTCGACCGATCGCTTGACGGCCCCGAGGACGCCCGGCACGACCGGCCATTCATCGAGGAGCACCGGTTCCGGCAGCCCTCGCAGTGCGGCGTCGGGATCGGCCTGAAAGGCGACCGCCTCTGTCTCGCGATCGAGCCGCACCCGGTACTCCACGAGCAGGCGAGTACCACTCTCCCGCATGGCTCAGTACCGTTCTGCCGCGGCTCTCGATACCGTTTCGCGACGTCCTGGGGGCCTGCCGCCGGCGCCCGCACTCCTTCAACGCGCACCTGAGAACACGACCGATGAACGGTATCGGTTTGTCAGGTCGAGCCCTCTCGCCCCGGCCCACTGCAGAACTCGATTCTCCAGCTGACACCTCGCATGCCTCGCCGCGGTGGGCGTGCTTGGGTGGGCAGAACCGGAGCCGCCTCATGTGCCGGCAGGACCTTCGGACTTGAGCGCCTGGCGGACGCTCGCCAGCCGTTCGTCGTCCCAGACGATCGTCGGATCGGGCTCGAGAAAGGCCTGGGCGATGCTGGCGATCGCGATCGCCGGAGGCGACCACTCCGCCGTCTGTGCGGCTCCAAAGGGCCTGGCGCGGATCCGTCGCGCCGCGATGTCGGGGCTCGCGAGGGCCATGATGACGTGTCCTCGCAGGTCGGCGCTGGCCAGGCTGGCGATCGTCTCGAACGTGGCGTCGAGCTCGGGGCGGAGGCGATAGCCGAGCAGTCCGCTGAGCCGCTCCCACGAGGCCGCGATCCGGCCGATGAAGTCCCGCTCGGACTGCGCAAGGGCGGTCCGCAGGTCGTCGCGAAGCTCGTCGTCGGCCACGCTGAGGAACGTCGCATGCAGGGCAAGGTAGGTGCGCCATTCTGTCGACCCGTGCATCGTCTCGAAGTCGTGCAGCGCCCCCTGGCGCATCACCTCCAGGATGAGGTCGCGGCGGCCTTCAGCTGTCTCGAGCCAGTCCAGGTGATCGAGAAGGATGCGTTTGATCGAGGGCGCAGCTGCCTCCTCACTGGAGATGGCCGCGGGAGTGGCCGCTCCGGCGAGCTCCTTCAAGAGGTCACTGAAGAACAGGTCCTTGTAGGGCCAGCGGCGATAGACGGTGCTCCGCGATACCCGCGCGTCGCGGATGACGTCCTCGAAGCTGATGTGGTCGAGGCTGACCGTCAGCCCCGCCTGGTTGACCATCGCGATCGCGGCCTGAAGCATCCGCTGCTCGGTCTCTTCGTCGGACAGCCGGCGGCGGCGGCGCGCAAGACCGGTCGGCGTTTGCGGCTTCGAGGTCACCCCGCTATTCTCCGTTGAGATACGATATCCCAAGTTTGGTACATATGATCCTGAGTCTGGGCCACGGAAGAGGGTACCAGCGGGGCTACCTGGAGGGAAGAAGGGTGCCGCGTCCCGAGCAATGGATGTACCGGAGCGAGCGGTGGATGTACGAGGGCGGGCATCCCAATCGCGTCGCTGCGCTCCTGAACCGCGCCTGGGCCATCGTCGGGTCGATGGGGCTGTGGAGCCGTCTGGTCACCCTCGAAGTCCGCGGGCACCGGACCGGCCGCCTCATCTTGTTCCCCCTGGTGGTGGTGGACTACCAGGGCGAGCGCTTTCTCGTGGCGATGCTCGGCGAGCGCGCGAACTGGGTGGCGAACGTGCGCGCCGCCGGCGGGCATGCGATCCTCCGGCATGGCCGCGCCGAGGTGGTGCGCCTCGAGGAAGTCGACCCGAGCGCCCGAGCGCCGATCCTTCAGCGGCACCTGCAGGTTGCGCCCGCGGCACGCTCGTTCGTCCCCGTCGATCGCCGAGCTCCGCTGGCCGAGTTCGACCGGATCGCGGCGCACTTCCCCATCTTCCGCGTCCGTTCGGTTCGGGACTGAGCGATGGTGCCTCCCGGCGAGAGTGCCGCAGGGACGGGGGTCACCGTCATGACCCCAACAGACGCGAACGCGGGGCGGCCGACGCCAGGCAGAACGCTGTCCGTCATCCAGCTGCGGCCCATCGACGGCGGGGTCGGGCTCGCCGCCACCGCCGACCTCGTGTTCCTCGATGCGGAGAAGGAGGACTACCTGCGCATGCTCGAGCTGGCCATCGAGGCGTTGCGTCCGGGCGGGCTGCTCATCGCCGACAACTTGGCCTCGCACGAGGCCGACCTGGCCGACTTCCGGGAGACCGCTCTCGCCGATCCCCGTCTCGCCGGCCTGGTGGTCCCGATCGGGCGCGGCGAGCTGGTCGCCGTGCGCCTTTGATCCTGCTGCCTGGTTTCATCCGCAGGCTCCTGAGACCCCCCGGGCTCACACGCAACGTGGCAAAGACGCCTGAGTCATCGGGGGCGGGATCCGTTTCGTCTACGACGACGTTGACATGGCGACGTTCGTCTTCGCGATGCCCGTGCTTCCCGGCAAAGAGGAGACCGACCGGTCATCGCTGCTCCCTCACGGCTGTGAGGATGGCAGCGGCGATAGGCTGCGGGTCTGGTCCGTCATAGGCGAGGTCGCCGGTCGTCTGCACTTCCCGCAGCGCCCGCGCCAGCGACTCCGCGTCCACGATGACCTGCGTCTCGGGGTCGAGGCGGGCGAGGAGGTCGCGAGCATCGCGGAGGGGGCGGACGAACTGTTCCCGGTACTTCGGTGGCATCCACGATAGGAACGCGGTGAACTCGATTACGGTCGCGTCAAGCGCCGCCACCACCTCGGCCAGCGTCGGCGGGGTCATCGCCGCTCTCCGTCGATGGCGGCGAGGACGGCGGCGCGGTCCATCACCCTCGCGCCGTCCGCGCCGCGCATTGACAGGCGACCAGGTACTGGAAGCGCCTCGACAGCGGCCCGGATGCGGGCGTGCTCGTCGGCGGCGATGAGAGCGCCCGGCAGACTCGGCGCACCCTCACCGTAGCGGGTGATGGGCGCGCGCAGCCGGTCCGCCTCCACCATCGCGCGGATGGCGTCCAGGCCCAGCGTCATCGCAGCCTCCACGTCTTCACAACCGCCGAGCGCAGGATGACCGTCACGCCAGCCGCGTCCCGGCGTCGATGGTCGCGGCGAGGACGATGCCTCTGTCGCCATCCACCTCGCAGCGCGCGGTTCCGGCCGGCTTCGCGGCGAGATCGATGCCCGGAGTCCGCACCTCAGGTCACCGCCCTCGTGCCTGCCTGCGAGCTGGGATAGGGACACAGCTCGCGGAGCCGGCACGCCGTGCATACCGGGTGGCTGGGACGGCATGCCGTCCGCCCGACCTCCCACAGCGTCAGATCGAACACGCCCGGGCAGTCGGGGTACAGGCTGCGGGCGGCGTAGATCACGGCTTTCGGGCGGAGTGGGATGTGGAACTCGCGGGCCAGGATGTTGGCGGCCATCGTCGCGATCTTCAGGCCGGCCCCATGGAACTCCAGGAACCGGCGCACGAGGGTGGCGCTCGAGGTCATTGAGCAGCGCGTCCGTCTCGGGCACACCCGAGAACGGAACGGGGAGCGCAGGCGCCCGCAGCTGGCGCATGCCCTGCTCCACGAGGCGGTCCCGCAGCGCTCGGTTCACAGCATCGGGGTGGCCAGCCGGACACCCCGCGTCAGCCGCCGGTATCCGCCCACCATCGCGGGATCTTGAGCGCGTGTCGAGCTTGCCAGGCCGCGCGTCCAGGCAAGCTCTGGGCCCGAGCCCCACACACGTGGGGTGGCACGGACCCGCCGGCTATGACCTGCGCAGACCGGCGATGAAGTCGTCGATCGGGATGGCCGGCAGGGTCATGATCCGGACCGTCCCGCGGGACGAGAGCTGGGCCGATACACGCGAGATCGTCAGGTCGTCGGGCGCCTCGACGATGCTCACGAAGTCATGGGGCCCCAGCACGGCCCACTGACCGAGGACCGTGACACCGAGGTTGAGGATCTCGTCGTCGACCTGCTTGATCCGCTCCGGGCGCGAGGTGATCGTCTTCGCGCCCTCGTCGGTCAGGGTCGACAGCAGGATGAACGTCGCCATGGCAGCACCCCTCGCCTCCGTGGTGGCCCCCGACGCATCTGGTCCCGCTGCATGCCCGGCCTGTCATGGGGTCGACGGCTCGCTGCAATGCGAGGCGCAGGTGCGCAGGCCCGCCAACATTCCCTGGTGGGCGCGACTCTTTACCGGACACGGGCGGGCGGCAAGAGGCGTTTGGCCCGTTCGGGGGCGCGGGTATGGCGAGGCCGTGGCGGCGGTACCGTGATGCGGGACGGTGCCAACCGGGCGCCCGAGGCTGCGGAGGATGTGACATGGAGCTCAGGACGATCCGCATCGAGAAGCCCGAGGACCTGAACTTCATCCTCGGGCATTCCCACTTCATCAAGACCGTGGAGGACCTGCATGAGGCTCTCGTCCAGGCCGGAACGCACCTCCGGTTTGGGCTGGCTTTCTGCGAATCGTCTGGCCCCCGCCTGATCCGGCGCTCGGGCAACGACCCCGAGCTCGTCCGCCTCGCCGTCGCGAACGCCGGGGCCATCGGCGCGGGCCACAGCTTCATCGTGTTCCTGGAGGGCGGCTTTCCTGTCAGCGTCCTCAATGCGGTCAAGAGCGTGCCCGAGGTCTGCCGGATCTTCTGCGCGACGGCGAATCCCGTGGAGGTCGTGGTGGCCGAGACGGAGCAGGGCCGGGCCATCCTCGGTGTCGTCGACGGCGGCGCGCCGCTCGGCGTCGAGACCGAGCGGGATGTCGCCGAGCGCAAGGCGCTGCTCCGACGCTTCGGGTACAAGCTCTGAGCCGGCTTGACCGGCGGGCCCGTCGATCGGAGCGCGGCCAGGCGGGCGGCCACGGCGCCGCCACTACCTGTGGCGATGCACGACGGCGCCCTCGATCATCACGTCGTGCTCATATCGGCGCCCGTCGAGCTCGACCTCGCCGAAGCGGATGAGCCGTGCCTCCATGCCCTGCCTCCGGCTCCCGTCAGACTGGCTGCGCCGGTCGACGGCCGGCCGCCAGCTCCAGGTGGGATTCCGCGATGCGCCAGCCCGACCTGGTGCGCATGGCACTGATCCGGCCTTCGCGGCACCACCGCCGCAACAACTCCGGTGGCCTCCGAGTGCGCGCCGCGGCCTCGGCGATCGTCAGGCCCAGGGCACCTTCAGCCAGACGGATGCGCCCGCGACGCAGCGACGGAGCCGTTCCACGAGGCATGAGCTCCCCCACCGCGCGTGGCATGTCATCGAGCCAGAACTCGGCCGTGATCCCCTCGAACCCGCAGGCGCGGCACCGCCTGGTCCGCCAGACGGCCAGGCCTCGCCGGAATGTTCGATGGCGTGAACTCGTGTCCACGGCCGTCGGCGCCCGGCAGCTGGGACACGGAAAGAACTTCGACTGAGCCATGCCTTCGTCCCTCCCGAAACTGCGATCTGCTCGGTTGTACTCGGGGGCGGCCAGCGCCGCGGGTCTCCACTCACTCGGGCGCACGCCACCCGACCTCGAACCAGGCATCGGGCACGGCGCGTCCCGGTATCCGCCGCTGCACGGAGTCCCGGAAGATGCGTCGGAGCGCCCGCTCCAGGTCATCGACGTCGGTGATCCGAGCGGCGGCGTGCTCCACGGCCGCCTGTCGCCCCTCGCCGATCTCTCCCCAGTTCAGCAGGTGCAGGCGCCGTCCTCCCGACCAGGCGACGATGGTCCCGATGCGCCCGGAAGGGGAGTGGATCGCCATCCGGGGCCTCAGCGCCGGTGCCACATGCGGCGGATCGAGAAGACGGCTTGCAGCAGCACGACGGCCAGGACGAGGCTCACCAGGAGCACGAACCCGGTGTCCATGTCATCGCCTCCTTCGAAGCGGCTCCAGCATCCCTCGATCCGCTGGCGCGGCCCAGTGCCGGTCGCCCCGAACTGCCGGCGCCTCGGGTCCGTCGCAGGCACGCCCGCATGTGATGCCGTCACCGCTCGGCGTGCTCGGTCGAGGCCAGCGCCGGATCGCCACCGTCAACAAGGCAGCGTCAGAGCTTGTTCATGTGCAAAGACTTCCCTGGCCGGGCTGTCAACGCGCCACCGCACGGTCCCGTTCGTCCGGCAGCTCTCTCTGCTGAGAGGAGCGCTGCGGTCGCCCTCTCGGAGGAGACGCTCCGCTCGACGAGCCGTGCGGCAACTGAGGCCTGAAACGCTCGTCTCGACCACGGTCGTGCGAGGGTGTAGCGTGACGACCAGGCAGTGTGGGCAGGAAGGAGGCCCAGCATGTCCGAGCAACACCAGCCCGCTGAGGCGATCGGCACCGTCATCCACTGGTTCGGCCACCTGTCGGTCGCCGCGGTGCGGCTCACGGCGCCGCTCGTGGTGGGCGATCGCATCCACATCCGGGGTCATTCGACCGATCTTGTCGAGACGGTCACGTCGATGGAGATCGAGCATCGGAAGGTGGATCACGCGGGACCCGGCGACGACGTCGCGCTGGCCGTCGCGGGCCATGTCCACGAGCACGACCTGATCTTCCGCGAGACGTGAGGCGCCCGGAGAGCGGCTGGCGCGGGAGGTGCCGGTCGGGCGTCGCGCGGGCGACCGACGTTGCGCGCCCGAGCGCGGGTCGCGCTCCCTCGTGCCCCGTCCGGCCAGGCACCTCGCGTCGCGCGGGCGACCGATGAAGTGGCGCCGGACCGGACGGAGGCATTGGACCGCGCCACGTCGAGCACGATGGCCCGCTGGCGACGGGCCTGCCCGTGTCAGGTTGCGCTGCAGCGCCTGGCCGATCGCAGATGGAAAGGAGGCCGATGGTGGTCACCTGGGGCGACTTCGCGACCGCAGCTCCTGACATCGCCACGAAAGGAAGGGAGCTTCTCTGCCGAACGGGCCACGGCGCAGCGCTCCTGGTGGCCGTTCGAGGCGACGACCCTCCCCGAGTCCACCCGATCTCGGTGGGCGTGGTCGACGGCGGCCTCTACGCCTTCATCCTCCCATCGCCCAAGCTGCAGGACCTCGAGCACGACGGCCAGTTCACCTGGGACGGCGACGACTCGGGCTTCAGCGCTGCGCGCGCCGACGGGACGCGGCGATGTGGTAGGCTGTGGTCCACGTATGAGACTGTGGAGATTCGAACGATGGCCAAGACCAACCTTACACTTCAACTGGACGAGGACGTGATCCGGCGCGCAAGGATAGTGGCCGCGAAACGGGGGACCTCGGTGAGCGCACTGGTCGCCCGTGAGCTGGATGCGCTGGTGGAGCAGGACGCGCGGTACGAAGAGGCCTGGCGTCGCGCCGAGGATCTCATGCGGGGAGCGGCCCCCCACGGCGGCAGGTCCTGGCGGCGCGATGAACTCCACGACCGATAGCGTCCGATGACGGCTGGCGCACTGACCTTCGTTGACACCAACGTGCTCGCCTATGCCCACGACCGCTCGGAGGCCTTGAAGCAACCGGTGGCGCAGGCGCTCATCGAAGAGCTCTGGGCCAACCGGACCGGCACGCTCAGCGCCCAGATCCTCCAGGAGTTCTACGTCGTCGCGACCCGGAAGTTCGACCCACCGATGAGTCGTGGTGCAGCTCGCGACATCGTGGCCCTCTACGGCACCTGGCCGCTCGTTCAGGTCGATCTGCCGCTCATCCTGGCGGCTTCACAACTCGAGGAGCGGCACAAACTGTCATTCTGGGACGCTCTCGTCGTCGAGGCGGCGAGACGCGCCGGTGCAAGCCGCCTGGTGACCGAAGATCTTCAGGGCGGGCGCACGCTCGCCGGCATCCGAATCGAGAACCCGTTCCTCTGAGTCGGCTGGACGACGGACCGTCCGGGACACATGGGTTCATGTGGCGTGTGTCCGGGTACGGTCGAGCGCTCGCGGCGTCGCGCCGCCTGTGCGGTGCTCCACGTTGGTGGGCCGTCGCCGCGCTTCCCCAATCCGGGTTCGCAGGCGGTCGCCGCTCCCCGGCCGACGAACCGCTACGCGTGCTCCAGCCGGTCGGTATGCTCGAGGGCGGGCCGGATGAGGAGGGGGTGGTGCGCACTGGAGGGGCCCGCAGCGCCTCGTGCGCGGTGCTGTGCGCCAGGCCCGGCTGGCGCGTGATCTGCGTGATGGGAATCCCCGCCGCGAGATGCTACCGGCGGATCTCGGCTCACGCTTCCACGCGGGGCAACTCCCCCTGCCGGGCTCCGCGTCATGGCGTGCAGCCCGGGCTCGTTCGTTCGAGTCCGCCACCGCGGGCGGAGCGGGTCGGTCTTATCGGTGGACCGGCGCCGGCATGATTCAGTCCTGCGCGTCGAGCCAGCGTCCTGCGAGGTACGCGGCGGCGTTGCGTTCGAGGTTCCACGCCTCGCACCGCTCTGCGAGGCAGCGGGCGGTGCCGGGCGAGCAGCTGAACACGCAGTAGCGGGCGACACGATCCAGGACCGTCAGCGCCCTATCAACGCCCGCCGGCTGCCAGTCGGCTGCCGGTCGGCCCGGTGGGCGCACAGGTTCGAACTGATCGTTCGGATGGGTCGAATCGCTTGCCAGCATCACCGGGCCTCCAACTCTCGGGACTTGACCAGCCTAGACGAGTGTTCCGTCCCAATGGCAGGGTCCTTCGGCCTGACGGTCCCCCGCGCGGAGGCGGTGACGGCCTCGCGCCCGACCTGCGAACGGTGCGTCCTCCGCGGCTGCCCGCCGCCGGCCTGGTCCCGCATGGTCACCGCACCGACGAGGCTCCGGCGCTTCCGGGTCCGCCGGCCTCGTTGACCGAAGCCGTTCTCGCGGGTCCATGACGAGCCTTGAGGCGTGCCGTCGCACACAGGTAGCCGGTCCCGATCCACCCCGCGGCCTGCCCGGTTTCGGCGAGCACGTCTGGATGGAGGCCGCCACGCGGCAGACCTCGACCACGGCGGCTGGCGGAAGTTGCACACGCTGTACCGCTGGGGAGCCGCATCGTAACCCTGCAGCGCGGACGTGCGTGGCGATCCAGTCGCGACATCGTGCGCCGATCTCCTTGACGGTGCGTCGCTCGTCGAGAGCGGCCACCACTACACGCCGGGCGGCACGCGGAAGCCATCGACAAACTCGGACCCCGTTGGCCGCCACGTCGGCGGCGCCCAGCCCGGCGGCGGTGCCCTGGCGGCCCTGACCCCGACCTCGCGACGGCCGAGACGGTCCCGGGTTCTTGACGCGGGAGAGGGCGCACCTATGCTGACGGGAGCGCGTCGCGGCGCTCCACCCCGGCCGAGGAGACCGGATCGATGACCAGGACGCGAACCCGTTCCTTCGTGCGCCGCTGGAGGATCGCCGGCGTCGCGGCCCTCATCGGGGCAGCGGCCTCACTCGCCATCATCTCGTTCAGCGACCAGTCCGCCAGCGTCGACCACCAGAGCCACGTCCTGGCCGCGCTGGCCTCCGCTGCGAACGGGCAGAGTGCCAACGAGTGGCAGGTCATCGCCGAGGGCTCCATCTCCGCCGATCTCGAGGCGGCGATCGACGAGCGCTGGGGGAAGATCGAGGCGGCACTCGGGGAGCTCCATGCCGCGGGCGCCGAGGACGCCGCATCGGTGGAGGAGCTCGGGGGTCTCATTGCCCGCTACCGGTCGGCGATGTCGGCGGAGTTCGACCTCGTCGCCGCCGGCCAGCTTGCAGGGGCGAAGGAGATCGACGCGGCCCAGGTGGACCCCACGTTCGAGGAGCTCCACGCCCTGGTCGGGAGCCTCAGGGCACGGCTCGACGGCCAGGCGGAGTCCCAGCGAACGCTCGCGCTTGCCAGTTCGATCGCGACCCTCCTGCTCGCGGTCGGCGTGATCGCGGTCCTTGCACTGCGCGACGCCGGGCGCCGCGCGACCGAGGAGAGCGAGGCGCGGTTCAGGGCCCTCGTCCAGAACGGTTCGGACGTCACGGCGGTCGTCGACCAGGCGGGCGCGATGCGCTACGTGACAGCATCGGTCGAGCGAGTGCTCGGCTACCGGCCGGAAGAGCTGCTGGGCAGACCGTTCGTCGAACTCGTGAATCCGGAGGACCGGCAGGCCGCCGGCGACGAGCTCACCGGTCCACCGGTCGGGACCTCACGGCCCGTGCTCGCGCGGCTGCTCCACAGGGACGGCTCGTGGCCCTGGTGCGAGACCGTCGCCGCGAACCTCCTCGCCGAACCGGCGGTCCGCGGCATCGTCCTCACCACCCGCGATGTCACCGAGCGGGAGAACCTTCGGCTCGACCTGGCCCGTCGGGCGACACATGACGATCTGACCGGCCTTCCCAATCGAGCCCTCTTCAGCGACCGGCTCCAGCATGCGCTGGCTCGCCGGCCAGACGCCAACGCCCTCGGCCGGGCGGTCTTCTTCATCGATCTCGACGGGTTCAAGACGGTCAACGACAGCCTGGGTCACCAGGCCGGGGACGATGCCCTGCGGGCGGTGGCAGTGCGACTCACGGCCTGTCTGCGCTCGGGCGACACCGTCGCGCGGCTGGGCGGCGACGAGTTCGTCGTCCTGCTCGAGGACGTGGCGGACCTTGCCAGCGTCGAGGAGATCGCCGATCGGATCCTCGCGGCGGTGGCCCAGCCTCTTGCCCTGGGCGGCGCGGAGACGCGCTTGACGGCCAGCCTCGGGATCGCCGTGTCGCGACCGGATCTCTCGCCGGAGGCCCTGCTCCGGGAGGCGGACAGCGCCATGTACGCTGCCAAGCGGAGCGGCACCGGCCGTCGCGCCCGGCTCGGCTGACCGCGTGGGAGCCGGCGCGGGCCACCACATCATCGAGCGGCGGTATCCTCGCCGGACCCGATCGACCATGGGCGATTGCCCTGGGGCTCTCCAGGGTACGCGTCGAGTGCCGCGCGGACCACGTCCGCCTGTCGCCGCTATGTCAACGCCTTGAAGTCGTCCTCTACGGGGAACAGTCTCGGTCGACCGCGAGATTGCAGCGCGGTCCCACGTCGACCGGCCCTCCGCCCGGACGTGTCCCGGGGGAGACCGATCTCAGTGGAAGGGTCCAGGCTGCGCCGGCTGGAGACGCGCCGGGTCGAGACCGGGCACGAGAGCGTCCAGCGTCACGCGCCCGTCGCGGAAGAGGAACGCGATGGGCGCGATGCTGTTGGGGTCCTGCGAGGCGACGAGATCGAACAGCTCGGCGACCATGTCCCGATCGGCGTCGAGGGGCAGGGCGATGAGCAGATCGCGCATCGGAGCGATCAAGAGCTGCTGGGACGATCCGAAAAGCCGCCCGAGCTCCCCGGGGAGCAGGACGAACGACGCGCCGCTCCCGGTGCCCGACTGGAGCAGCCGGACAGGCGTTCCGTCGATGGACTCGCGGACAATGTCGTCCGGCGAGATGCTCGAGGCGCGCCGCTCCAGGTTTGCGAGCGCGGTCGCCAGGACATCAGCCGGCGTCAACGCCCAGGTTGCGAGCATGTCGCGCGTCACCGCGAGGAACGCCGGACCCAGGTCGACGCCGAAGCTGATCGACAACCCGGGCGGAACGACCATCTGAAGGGGGGCGGGACTGCCGCTGGGGTGCTGACGGACGCGCGGGAACACGGGCACGACGCGATCGGAGAGTGCGGCCCAGTCGAGATCCGCCGGGATCGCCGCCAGCACCTCCTCGAGGGCGGGAGCGACGACGTCGGGTCCGACCGCTGCGCCGGACAGCTGGACCAGGGTCCACCGGCCCGTGCGCTTCCCGCCTCGGTTCGGGGGCGTCTCGCGGCAAGAGGAGCGATGCCCTGCGGTGCGGTTCTTCGTGCGCATACCGTCATCCTGACGAACGTCCCTGCACTCCAGCTCGACGCGCGCTTACCTGCGAGTTGTCGCGGTGTCCCGGTCGGCTGGGCGTTGACGGGGTCCCGGTCAGTGGTCACGGCACGGAGCGACCCGCCGCCGGACTTCGGCGTCTTCAGGATGTGGCGGTGCGTCTCGTCCTGCCCCGGCGGAGAATCGTCCCCGGGCAGGTGCCATGCGGCGCGCCCTGCTGCCAGCGTGGGTCGGACGCCGCGCATGACGATCATGGTTGGCCGGAGCTACCTGTCATCGCTCGCGATCCACGTCATCATGGCGGGCAGCGACGTCGACTCGGAGCGCGAGGCGAGCGAAGGGCAGATGAGCTCGACGACCGGGCCGACCGACGGTCACCCCGTCCAGTTGATCCACGAGGGGCAGGACCGGCTGTACCTGCTCCACATTCCGCCAACCGTGCCAGCCGAGGGCCTGCCGCTCGTCCTGGGGCTCCACGGTCGCGGCATCGACGCGGCCTGGTTCGACCGGCTCACCGGGTACAGCTCCCTCGTCGAAGAGGCGGGCTTCGTGCTCGCCCTGCCGAATGTTCTCAACGAGCGCTGGAACGACGGCCGCGACCCGTCGGTGGAGCCGAGCGGCGGGCCGGACGACGTCGGCTACCTCGCGGCCGTCATCGACGACGTGATCGCCCGGCTGCCGATCGACGAGCGGCGCATCTACGTCGTCGGACTGTCCAGCGGCGCCTCGATGGCGGGCCGGCTCGCCTGCGAGCTCGTGGAACGGATCGCCGCGGTCGCCCAGGTGGCCGGCACCGCCGCGGTGGGCGTCGCGGCTGGCTGTCGACCCCCACGTCCGGTGCCGATCCTCAACATCCACGGCAGCGCCGATCCGTACGCGCCGTATGCGGGTGGCACCCGGCGCAGCCTGCGCGGGCGCCTGCTGCTCCGGCCTGCCTCCCGTCCCATGGTGGGCGTCGACGCGTGGGCCCGGTTCTGGGTGGCCGCCAACGGGGCCATCGATGGTCCGCTCGTCAGCACGCTTCCGCCCGATACGACGATCCGGACCTGGCACGGCCCGTCCCCGGCGTCCGACGTGGTGTTCGCCCGGATCGAGGGCGGCGGCCACACCTGGCCCGGTGGCCACCCGACCCTGCCCGGGCTCCTCTTCGGGCGGACGAGCCGTGCATTCAGCGCGACCAGGGTGAGCTGGGACTTCTTCGCGGCGCACACCCGGTAGGGCCGACGATCCGTCCCCGCGGTACGCGGCGAGCTCCGGCCCTGTCAGCGCCCCCGCGTCGAGGTCCGGCAGCATGCGGTCGAGCACGATGGCGTCGCAGTCTCCCCCCTTCGCCTGCGCCAGGGTCCTCAGCCGACGCGCTACTGTTCACGTGAGGCGCGCCGGCCGCCGTCACGGACTCGCCAGCCGGATCGCCTGGCAGCGCGTGGTCGTCCTCGGAGTTGCGATGGGCACCGACATCCAGCGAATCGACGCCATCCTCGCCGGCGCCGCGGCCGAAGATCGGTTCGCCCTCCTCGAGCACGAGGTGTACGCGGTCCTGGCCGCGGCCGGCTGCCGCGTGCCGCGCGCCACCCTGGTCCACGCGGGACAGGTGCCGATCGCCGAGAACCTTCACGCGCTCGACGCGGAGCGCGTGATCCTGAAGATCGTCTCGCCGGAGATCGTCCACAAGACCGACGTCGGCGGCGTGCGGGAGGTCGGCAACGACCCGGCGTCGGTCGGCGCCGCCATCGCCGCCATGCTCGCCGAGGTGCCCCGGCGGTACGCACGCGAGCTCGAGGCGCGTCCCGGCGATGGGCCACCGGCCTACACGGGACTCCGCGGTGACGCCCTTGAACGCGCGATCGCTCGCGACGTCCGCGGCGTGCTGGTCGTGGAGATGGTCCCGACCGAGGGCGAGGGACCCGGTGCGGAGGCGCTGGTGGCGCTGCGCCACACGCGCGAGTTCGGGCCGGTGATCACGTTGGGCATCGGAGGCGTGGACACGGAGCTGCTCGCAGCGGCCTGCCGCCCGGGGATCGCCGTCGTGAACGCCAGCGCGTCGATGCTCGACTCGCAGGGCCTGCTCGCCCTGTTCCGCTCGACGCTGTCCTACCGGCGCCTGGCGGGCCTCACACGGGTCGGTACGCGACTGGTCGAGGATCGCGAGATCCTCCGGGTGCTCGAGGCGCTGCGCGCGATCGGCGAGCATTTCGGCGCCGACGGCGAGGACGAGGGCTGGACGATCACCGAGCTCGAGGTGAACCCGTTCGCCGCCTGTGGGGGCGAGCTCGTCGCCCTCGACGGCCTGCTCAAGTTCCGGCCACGGTCGCGGCTGCCCCTGGCACGGCCGCTCGCATCCCTGGGCGCGATGCTGCACCCACGGAGCATCGCCGTCGTCGGCGTGTCGGCCAGGGGCACGAACACGGGCCGGGTCATCCTGGACAACGTGAGGGCGGCGGGCTTCGACGCGGGCCGCCTGTACGTGGTGCGTCCCGACTGCGCCGAGATCGACGGGGTGGCCTGCGTCCGCAGCATCGGCGACCTGCCCGAGCGCGTCGACCTCTTCATCGTGGCGCTGGCGGCCGACCAGGTGCCCGCGGTCATCGAGGAGCTGGTCGAGCGCGACCGGGCGGTCGGTGTCATCGTGATCCCCGGGGGGATGGCGGAGAAGGCGGGCGGTGAGATCCTGGAGGGGCGCCTGCGCGCGGCGGTGCAATGCGGTCGCGAGCGGCGGCTCCCGCTGGTCGTGAACGGCGGCAACTGTCTCGGCATCGTCTCGCGGCCCGGCCGGTACCACACCCTGTTCATCCCCCGGGCCAAGCTGCCGGTCCGCGCCGAGGGGCCGTCGAACGTCGCGATCGTCAGCCAGTCGGGCGCGTTCATGATCACGCGGCTGAGCAAGCTCGCCTGGCTCAGCCCGCGCTACGCGATCTCCACCGGCAACCAGGTCGACCTGACCATCGGGGACTGGGCTCGCCACCTGGCGGACGACCCGGAGGTGCGTTGCCTGGCAGTCTACGTGGAGGGCTTCCGGGACGGCGACGGCCTGGCGTTCGCGCGGGCCGTCCGCGAGATCACCGGCGATGGCCGGGACGTCGTCTTCTACAAGGCGGGCCGCACGGCCGAGGGCAAGCACGCCACCAGCGGGCACACGGCGTCGATCGCCGGTGACCACGACGTGTGCGAGGCGATCGTCCGCCAGGCAGGCGGGCTCGTGGCCGGCACGTTCGACGAGTTCCTCGACCTGCTCAGGATCAGCGCGCTGGCGGGGCAGCGGGCCTGGCGCGGCCGCCGGCTGGCGGCGATGTCGAACGCCGGGTACGAGGCGGTGGGGATGGCCGACGCGCTGCGCGGGGAGGGCTGGGACCTGGAGCTGGCGGAGATCGCACCCCGGACCCGGGCGACCCTGCAGGCGGCGCTCGCGAAGGGGCGGGCCGAATCGCTCGTGGACGTCCGCAACCCCCTCGACCTGACGCCCATGGCGGACGACGAGGTGCACGAGGACGCCCTGCGGGCCTTCCTCGCGGACCCGGGCGTCGACCTGGTGCTCTGCTCGACCGTCCCGCTCACCGCCGCGACCGCCACGCTGCCCGGCGAGATCGCGTCGGACGGGAGCCTGCCGAACCGCCTCGTGCGGGTGCTCCCGGACACGGACAAGCCGATCGTCGTCTCCATCGACAGCGGCGCCCTCTACGACCCGATGGCGCAGGCGATCGAGGAGCGGGGCGTCCCGGTGTTCCGTTCCGCGGACGCGGCGCTCCGGGCGATGGGCCGATACGTCGAGCAGAAGTTGCGGCTCTGACGGCGACGGCCCGGCGGCGATCAGTCGCGGCCGGCGAACTCGCGTCGCAGCGCGGACCTGGCCGCGAACACGCCACACATCCCGTGGACACCGCCCCCCGGTGGGGTCGACGACGAGCAGAGGTAGATGCCGCGGGCCGGCGTCGCGTACGGGTCCAGGCGCGCCACCGGCCGGGTGAACAGCTGCCGAAGGTCCTGCAGCCCGCCATTGATGTCGCCACCGACGTAGTTGGGGTCGTACGCTTCGAGGTCCGCGGGCCCGCGCACCGAGCGCGCGAGGATCCGGTCCCGGAAGCCGGGCGCAAAGCGTTCCACCTGCGCCTCGATCCGGTCCGTCATGTCCACCGTCGACCCGCCGGGGACGTGGCAGTACGCCCAGCCGGTGTGCCGGCCCTCCGGCGCGCGCGAGGGGTCGAACCGAGTCGCCTGGACGAAGATGACGAACGGTCGCTCGGGGTGCCGCCCGTGCGCGACGGCGTCCTCGGACTGGACGATCTCCTGCATGGTGCCCCCGAGGTGGACGGTCCCGGTCCGGTCGACCCCCTCGCCGGCCCACGGGATCGGCCCGTCGAGCGCCCAGTCGATCTTGAAGACACCCGACCCGTACCGGAAGCGCTCCAGTCGTCGCCGGTAGGGAGCCGGCAGGCGGTCGCGCGCGATCGCCGCGAGTGCGCGGGGCGACGTGTCGAACAGGACGACCTTCGCCGGCGGGAGCTGGCGGATCGACGCCACCGGGGTGTCCGTCACGATCTCGCCCCCGAGGCGGACCAGCTCGGCGGCAAGCGCATCGGCCAGTCGCTGCGTGCCGCCCCGGACGAGCGGCCAGCCGTGGGCATGCGCGGTGATCGCCAGCACGAGCGCGAAGGCGGCCGTGGCCGGCCGGTCGAGCGGGACCATCGAGTGCGCGCCGAGGCCGGCGACCAGCGCGGAGGCCGCATCGCCATCGAAGTGGCCGCGCGCCAGCCCGGCGGCGGACCGCATCGCCGAGATCCCGAAGCGGGCCGCAGAGACGGGGTGCGACGGCAGACGCACGATCGGTCCCAGCACCAGCGGCAGGATCTCGCCGGCGTCGCGGACAAGCGGACCGAGAAGATGCCGGTAAGCCGCGGGATCGTGGATCCGGGCCGCTGCGCCGCCGGTCGCGGCTGCCAGCGAGCCGGCAGTTGCGGCCACGGAGCGCTCGAGCAACACCGCGCGCCCGCCGTCCAGGGGATGAGCCAGCGGGATCTCGGGGTGGACGAGCTCGACGCCGAGGCGCGTGAGGTCGAGGTCGCGGAAGAATGGCGATGCGACGGAGACACCCTGGATCGTCGAGCAGACATCGTGGACGAAACCGGGGAGGGTCAGCCCGGCGCTCCGCATGCCACCGCCGGGTGTCGCCCGGGCCTCGTACACGACCACGGACCTGCCGGCACGCGCAAGTGTGATGGCGGCCGCCAGTCCGTTCGGGCCGGACCCGACGACGATGGCGTCTGGCGTGTTGCGTCCCTCGCTCAGGACTTCGGACCGCGCGCGTACCACACGTTGCCGGGGCCGGCATAGCTGTACCCCTCGCCCCACAGCGCATGGGTACGCCCGGCACCGTCGACCGCCAGCTCGAAGTAGTCGCCGTACGGCTGGAGGTACCCGTCAGCCGGCGTGGCAAAGGCGTAGCCGTACCCGGGAACGGATTGCGAGAGCCGCGTCTCCGGCGACCACGTCGCGCCGCCGTCCGTCGAGGTCCGGTACCAGGTGTTCCAGCGCGCGCCGGGGTCGTTGCCGCCCGCATCGTGGCCGTTGCGGTCGTCCATCCAGGCGATGCGCACCTCCCCATCTCCCCGGGCGACCATCGCGGGGAACGCGTTGTTCGACCCAGCCGGGGCCAGGGAGACGTCGGTCGGGGTGCTCCAGGTGGAGCCGCCATCGTCGGAACGCTCGAAATACACGCGCCCCACGCCGTACTGCGCGCCGGCCGCGTTGTAGAGCACGTAGAGCCGATCGAGATCGTCGACCGCGAGCGCCATCTGCGGCCCCCAGAAGTTCCAGCCCCCGCAGTTGCAGGGCAGGACCGCCTGCGAGAAGGCGACCGGCGACGTGGTCCACGTCGCACCACCGTCCGCCGAGCGCGTCACGTACAGGTTGGCGGCACTGGCCGCCTTGCCGTTCTGCAGGTAGCCCTCCCAGGCGAAGTAGACGGTGCCGTGGCTGTCCACCGCCCCACCGCTGACGAGCGAGTAGCCGAACTGGGAGTTCGTGTTCTGGATGGGCCTGTTCAGCGTCCAGGAGACGCCCCCGTCGTGGGAAGCGGAGACGTAGATCATCTGGCCGGAGTGGAACGCGACGTAGACGTCGTCGCCCCGCGCGGCCAGGATGTCCTTGTCGATCCCCTTCTGGAGCGTCTCGACCAGGGCGGCCGACCAGGTCTGCCCGAAGTCGTCCGAGCGCAGGACCATCTCGCTCGCCTTGTTGTTCAGCATGAAGGCGGCGTAGACGGTGGTGCCGCTCACGGGGTCCACGACGATCTGCGGGTCGTCCTCCCGGGTCGTGGTGGGGTAGAGCGGCCGCGGCAACGACCAGGTCCTGCCGCCGTCAGATGAGACCTGGATCTCGCTGTGGGGGCTCCCGCAGCCCGGGCACGCGGGGTCTGTCCCGTAGTGCGTCCACATCGCGTACACGTGACCGTGCGCATCGGCCGTGATCGCGGGCTCCCAGTCGTCACCGCTCGTGAACCCGAGGGTCCGGGAGGTGGTGAAGGTCGATCCGCCGGCGGCGGCCAGCTGCGGGACGAGCAGCATGAGCGCCGCTGCCACCACGAGTGCCCTCGCCAGTCCCCGACGGACCCTGGCCGTCGGGGACCACGCCTGTGCCGTCATGCGTGCGCCTCCTCCGCGCCCGTCGCTCCCTCCGAACCGCCCGGGCCGCGCGAGCATGGTAGGCGTTCGGCAGTCCAGGCGGAACGGGCGGCGCGTGTGCTGCGGTGCACACGCGCACCGCAGCGTGTCCTGCGGCATGATTCGACTGACAGGGCCCAGGCGGAGCCGCTCGACCGCACGGATGACGGGTCGTTGGCCGGCCGCACGTGAGCGAGGACCGCATGAAGGCACGGCTGCTCGGGTTCGGAACCCTCGAGATCGACGGCCGGCGCTATGACGAGGATGTCGTCATCGAGCAGGGCCAGGTTCGGAAACGGAAGAAGAAACGCTCCAGGCCGTATCGCGATGCGTACGGACACACGCCGCTCTCCGCCGCCGAGGCAATCCCCTGGGGAGGCCGCCGGCTCATCGTCGGGACGGGGGCACACGGCGCCCTGCCCGTGATGCGCGAAGTGGTCGACGAAGCGAGGCGACGTGGCGTCGAGCTCGTGACTCTGCCGACCGCGGAAGCCTGCGACCTGATCCGGTCGTGCCCGTCGAAGGACGTGAACGCGGTACTGCACGTGACCTGCTGATCGAGTCGCGACCGGTGGGCGGGGACGGGACCGAGCGGCAGGGACGGCGCGGCGTCTCGATGGGCGATCCGACAGACGGCCCGATGGACGTTGTGCCCCGGGACCGGCGGTGCTAGAACGACGCAGGAGGGTGTGGCAGGCACGGTCGGCAGCGTCCCGACCATTCGGGGAGGCGCACTGCCATGGCAGGTTCCGCAGCGATGGCCACTTCCCACGTCACTGCAGTCTGGATCGACACGTCGTCTGCGACGATCCTCGGCCTGGGCCCCGACGCCACCGAGCGGCGCCGCATCGACTCCACCGTCCCGGCGCACCATCGGTCGACCGGACAGGTGACCGAGCGGGGCGGTGAACGTCACGGGGGCAGCGGTCCGCGCTCGGCGCGCGACGGCCACCGGCTGGATCATCTCCGGGCGTTCCTCGATGAGGTCGAGGCCGCGCTGCCGGACGAGGATCTCCTGCTCCTCGGCGACGGCGTCGTGGTGGAGCGCCTGGCCCGTTCCCTGCGCGGCCACGACCTGGCCCACGGGACCCACCGGCGGATCGAGGCGCGACGCCACGCGCCGCTGACCGAGCCGCAGCTCCTGGCGCTGCTGCGGACCTTCGCCGGCTCGCCGCCGCGACGGTACCGTCTCGCCCGGGGATAGGAGTCGCCGGGCGCTTCCGGTGGGCGGCTACATCCTGGTCGGGCGGTGATACCGCTCCATCACCTCGGCCAGCGTCGCGCGAGCTTCGGCGAATTCCGGACGGTCGCCCACGACGACACCGTCCGGACCCCAGCGTCTGACCTGGCTCATCGCCATCAGCAGCGCGTTGTGCATGACCCGCCGCGACCTGGCCCCGTCGATGACGCCGAGGACGAGGTACCGGCGCAGCAGATCGAACGGGACGGTCCAGCGGCCGACCCTGGCCAGGTCGCCCTCGCGGAGCCCTTCGAGGTACTCGTCGTCGCCGACGGGGCGGCGCTCGTGTTCGGCAAGGTGACGCACGAGGTCGGCGCGCTCGCCGCCCACCAGCGAGTCGAAGCGACCGTCGTCGGCCGACGTCTGGTAGCAGACGGGGCAGGACGGCGAGCGGAACGGGCGGGGGGCCGACCCGTATGGGAGCCCGCAGCGCCGGCAGAACGAGCCGCCCGAGACCGGGGCGGGGACCCCGCACTCGAGGCACACACGGGCCGACTCCACGCTCCTGGCCGGTGCGGCCCGGCGCAGGAGATTCACCGGTCCCTCCCTGACAGCGGCCCCGCCAGCCCGCCGGGTCCGGCCAGCCCGCCGGGTCCGGCCAGCCCGCCGGGTCCGGCCAGCCCGTCGTGCCGTCGTGTGCTCTTCCGCATGTCGTCACCCACGCTGCGCCGTGCATCGCACACGGTGATTGACCCCGGCCCTCGGGCACCCGGGCACCCAGACCGGGGGACGCGACGACCATCGATACCGTCGCGCGTCCCGGGTCCCGCAGCCACCACCCGTTGGTCACGGCCGGTGACGCAGATCGTCAGGTTCCGCGCGGCCGCGACGCCGAGGCGCCGCGGCTCAGGCGATCGAGAGCACCCGCCGCGGGTTCTCGATGGCCATCCGGTCGATCGCCTCGTCGGGGACCCCTGCCGCACGGAGGCGGGGCAGGTACGTCTCCTGCAGGTAGGTGTACCCGTTGCCGCCGAACGCGTGGAGCTGCAGCGTGTGGCAGACGTCCTGGGAGAGGAGCAGGTGGTCCACGTGCCCGCGATCGAGCAGCTCCCGCAGGATCTGCGCACCGCGAGGCTCCATCGCCGCATCCACGCGCGAGAAGTCCATCCCCAGGAAGTCGAACTCGATCGAGGCACCGCGCTCGAGCAGCGCGAGGTGGTACTCGAGGTACGGGTACGAATCGGCGTGGCCGATCACGATCCGGGTGGGATCGAGCCCCTCCTCGAGGAGGACGCGGAGCTGCACCAGGCCCACGGCCGATTGGGCGGCATGGGTGGTGACGGCCATGCCGGTGGCCTTCGCGGCGCGCGCGACGGCCCGGAAGACGCGCTCCTCCTGGGCGGACATCCACGGCTTGTCAGTGCCGATCTCGCCGATGATCCCCGGCCGGATGCCGGTGTCGCCCACGCCTTCGTGGAATTCCCGGATCAGCTCATCGGCCAGCTCGTCGACGGTCCGGCGGTCGATCAGGGCCTCGGGCGGGTAGTACGCCTGCCGGTACCAGCCGGCGCCCATCACGATGGGCAGTCCGGTCCGCTCCGAGAGGCGGCGCAGGCGGGCCGCGTCGCGCCCCAGGCCGTGGTTGGTGACGTCGACGAGGCAGGTACCGCCCAGGTCACGGAACCGCTCGAGCTCCGGGGCGATGACGTTCTCGTCCCGGATGAGCTCCCAGTAGTCCCAGCGATTCTGGATATGCCAGAGCTCGAGGCCGGTGTGCTCATGGGGCAGCGTGAATCCCAGCCGGCTGGCGGGGATTCTTCCGGTCACGGTCTGGACGAAGGGGCCGGTGGCTGGGTCATGCGCCGTGGGGGGTGCGGGCGGGTGGTCGAGCATGGGGAGATCATCGCCCACCGGTGGGGCCCGCCGCTCGGTGCGCGGGACACCGGGCACATCCGGAGCTGGCTGGGTTGACCGCGCCGGCGGCGGCGCCTCAGCGACGAACGCGGGCCGTGCCGCCACGGGCGATCCGCTCCACCTCGTCCCGCGTCACCATGCTGGTGTCGCCCGGGGTCGTCTTCACCACCTTCCCCGGCGACACCAGCATGGCCACTCTCGCGCAGGTGCGGGCGCCCGCGGCGGGCCTCCCTACCGATCCGCCGGCCGCGGACAGCCCCGACCTTCTGGCGCTGCTGCAGTGCATGGAGATGATCGGGGGAACGCCGCGCGCCCGCAGACATGTGCGTGCCGACCGGGCTGCGCGGGTCCTCCGCGTGCTGGACCGGCGGGGATCCGGTCACCCGTTCTTGCCACTCCGGGCGTCTCGCCGCACGTCGCTCGGGCCTGGCGAACCCCCCGAGCGAGGGGTCTCGCTCGGGCGAGGCAGGTCGTGGCAGAGGAGACACTCGGAGGCCGTCCTGGTCTCGTGGTCGGCCGGCAGGGCGCCGACCTTCGCGGCGACGTGGCACGTGAGACAGTCGCTCTCCCCCGACACAGTCGCATGGGCAGGGATTGGCGGCTGCGCGTCCGGCAGGCGGTGGCACAGCCAGCACACCTGCTCGGTTCGGTGCGCCATGTCCACCGGCAGTGGTGCCGTCGAGCCGTGACAGTCGAGGCACGCCGTGTTCTGCCGCTCTCGGTGGGGCCGTGAGAGCGGGGCGGGCAGGTTGCCGGGCTTGTGGCACGTCAGGCACGCCGTCGCGTGGATCCCGGTGTGGCCGGGTGCCGTGGCGACGAGGCTCTGGGTCGAGTGGCACGATGTGCACTTCGTCCAGCCGTCGAGCGGGTGACCCATCGCGGGGATAGGGCGCAGCCCGATCGCCCCGGCGTTGGTCAGGTGGCATGCACTGCAGTCGGCGTTGGCTGGGACGGCCCCGCCCATTCCCGGCATCACGCCGGCGACCGGCGAGGCGGATGGAGATCCCGGCGACGGGCTCGGCTCCGCGACGGCCGGGTGCGCGCCGGTGTGGGCGAATTCGGGGAGGACGGCGTCGACGAACAGGAAGGCGCCCAGTCCGCACGTCGCCGTGGCCAGGGCGGCGACGGCGAGCCAGTATCCGTATCGAGCGAGTGCCCGCCGGATCATGGATCGTCTCCGAGGGTCTCCGACTCGCGCGTCGGCGCCGCTGACAACGGGCCGGAAGGCTCGACCGCCGGCGTGACGCCGACCACCGGGGCCACGGGGACGGCGTGCTCGTACCCGGGCGCGGCTGTTTCACCGGCGACTGCGACCTCCTGCGGCGCCTCGACCCCTGGGACCTCCGCAACGGACTCCGCGACTTCGGGCTTCGTCTCGGGCTCGGGCCCAGCGAGCATCGGGCGTACGTCGCCGCTCGGTCCGGTCCCGGCCGGCCGGAGGACCGCCGCGACCGCCCAGCCCACCCCACCCCTGAGTCGCTCGCGGTAGCCCCGGATCGCCGTCAGCGAGAGTACGGCGTGGACGTCCGTCTCGCCGAGGTCGAGGTAGCGCTCCGCGAGCGTATAGCCGATCGTCACGACCGCGGCCGCGCCGAGGAGGATGCCGATCTCGACGAGCGACGGCGTGTACGCGGCGTACGGTGCGGAGACCACGCCGGACACCGCGGTCGTTGGCGCGATCTGCCCGGCGGCCACGAACGTCAGCCGGTCCGCGAACACGCCGACGATCGCCAGGCTCGCGGCCGCGAACAGGCCCTCGGCCGTCCTCGTCCACGGCAACGCGACGAGGATCAGGGGGATCAGGAGGCCACCGATCACCCGCACGCCCCAGAACTGTGCTGCCAGCGGGCCGGTGACCAGCGCCCCGGTCGCCCGGGCAAGCCCAGGGTCTCCCGTGGCGTATCCGGCGCCGATCCCCCGCGCGACGAGGACGGCGACGATGACGAGCCCGATCGTGAGGACGGCGCGGATGGCCGGGATCGCCGTCGTGCCGGCTCGCTCGAAGCCCGTGAGGTGGAACCGGACGACCGCCCAGAACACGATGCCCAGCAGCGCCGTGCCGGAGAGGAAGGCCGACGCGACCATCAGCACGGGGGTGAACGGTCCGTGCCACAGGGGTCGTGCGGCCAGGACGCCGAAGACGGCGCCGAGCGTCGCCGGGGCGATGACGGCCATGCACGACGAGAAGAGGCAGGCGAACCCGTGGATCCGGGCGTGACCCCGGAACATGCTCCACACCTCGAGGAGCAGCGAGCCGAAGTAGATCCCGTAGAACACGCCCATCCACCACATGGGCGAGGATGGCGTGGGGTTGAACACCGCGCCGAAGACTATCCGCACCGGGTAGTGGAGGTCGAGGGCGATGATTCCGAACGCCGTGGTGAGACAGAGCACCGCGAGGACGGCGTGCCGTCGCTCGAGCGGGCGGAAGCGATCGATCCCGAAGACGGTGCCGAGCGACGATGCGAGGCAGAGCCCACTCGTCGTGATCGCGAAGAAGACGTAGCCGGCGATCAGGACGCCCCATTCGAAGGTCGGTGTCGTGCCCACTCCCTTGTCGCCGGGGGGCAGGCTGCGGGCCGCGGCGATTGCGCCGAGCAGAGCCAGGACGCCGAGAAGGCCCAGCCACATCCAGAGCCCGCGCGGCAGCTCGAGCACCTCGACGCGGACGGCGCGCCACGCCAGGCGGACATCGGCCGGCAGGCGACGGCCGGAGACGCGGACGCTCATCCCAGGTCCTCGCCTTCGAGCCCCAGGTAGTGCACGCGCGGCCGCGTGCCCAGGGCCGCCTTCATCACCTTCGTGTTGCTCTCCCGCAGGATGGTGCTGACGCGGCTCGACGGATCGCTCAGGTCGCCGAACATGCGTGCGCCGACCGGGCAGACCTCGACGCACGCCGGCTGCAGGCCACGGGCGATGCGGTGGTAGCAGAACGTGCACTTGTCCGCCACGCCGGCCGTCCCCCGCGGCGTGCGTTGCCCGGCCGGCACGAGGTACCGGGCCCCGTACGGGCAGGCGACCACGCAGTACCCGCACCCGATGCAGCGATCCGCGTCGATCAGGACGACCCCGTCGGCGGTTCGGTACGTGGCGCCGACCGGACAGATCTCCGTGCACGGCGAGGCCTCGCACTGCATGCACAGTCGCGGGACGAAACGGCTGGCGACGACGACGGCATCCTCCACCGACGCGGCGCCGGTCCCGGTCGGCGCCGCGGGGAAGCCGTGGATACCGGCGTCCGGGGAGTCGACCCGGATGGTCCCGTCGGTGGCCAGCGTGTGCCGTTCGATCCAGGTCCGCGTGTGCTCGGCATCGAGCGGCACGCCGTTCTCCTGCTTGCATGCGACGACGCAGGTGCCGCACCCGATGCACGCCGACGCGTCGACCACGAAACCCCAGCGGTGAGCGGTCGCGTCGTACCCGGCGAGGACGGCGTCGGCAGCCGACGTGCCGTCCCGGGCAGTGCCGTCCCGGGCGAGGACCGTGAGCCACCCGAAGATCCCTGCTGCGCCGACGAGAGACGGCACTGCCGCGGCGCCGAGCTTCAGGATCTGCCGGCGCGACAGTCCCCGCGGTGACGGTTCGTCACGGTGACCGGCAGGTGCGGCTCCCGCGGGTGCATGATCGAGCGGCACGGGCTCGGCGGACGGGGGGCCCGGCGGTGGGGACTGAACGGGTGTGGGCTCGGGCGCCGCAGGATCGAGTGTCGCCGGCTCGGGCTGCTGGCGCTTGTCCATCGGCCGCTCTGTGGTCATTGACGGTTCGCCCCGGACGCGTGGCAGGAGAGGCAGACGGCATCGTCGGCGAGCTCGTGGTCGGCGGGCGTCTTCATCAGACCGTCCGGCGCGTGACATGTGGTGCACGTCGGCAGGCCGGCGAGTGGATGGGTCACCTCGGGAGGTCTGCTGGCCGCAGCCGTGTGCGGGTCGTGGCAGCGGAGGCACGCGGCCCCGCGGTAGTGATCCGAGGGATCGACCTGCGGGAACCCCGGCTCCCGGCCCGGAGTCGTGCCGTGGCAGGTGACGCAGATCGAGCTTCCCAGCACGGGCAGGTGCACCAGCACGCCCGGGACCGAACCGGGATGGGCGACGGACGGCACGTGACAGGCCTGGCAGATGAGGTCCGCATGGGCACCAGCCTCCCGGGCGGCCGAGATGTCGCCGTGGCACTGCAGGCAGGCATCCAGCGAGTACGTCGTTGCCCGCCCCATCCACGCCCGGGCGTCGACCTGGATGTGCGGCACCCCGTACCGCTGGTACAGGCTCGACGCGGCGAACGCCGCTCCGCCCATGACGACGGAGATGACGGCCACCCCGACCGCGGCACGGAACCCCGTGCGCGCGGCATGCCACCAGCGGGGCTGCCGCCCGGCGCCTTCGGAGTGCCCGCTCTCGGTCACCGGGCCCTGGCCGCGCACGTCGGGGTCAGCCGCCGGCCGATACGTGGCGCATGTTCCGCCGGATGATCACGGCGAGCGCGAACGGGGTCGCGATGAGGGCAGCGCCGCATACGACCGCGCCTGCGGTCGCGGCGTCAGGCCCGAGCGCGAACAGCAGCGCATGGACCGCCGCAAAGGCCAGCAGCGCGCCACACCAGAGCACGACGGCGGTCAACACGAGCCACGTGAGCACCGGCGCAATGCCGCGCCTGCCGTCCCTGCGCCGCGCGGCCACGAGCCGTTCGACGAGCAGGAGCACCGCGAGCAGGACGCCGATCTGCACACCAATGCTGTCCATGGTGTGTTCCTTGTTCCAGACCTGCCCGGCAGCAGGGGCGCCCTTCGCGGTCACGCTACGGTGCGCGAGACGCCGCCGATACCGCCGATCGACAGGCGGGCGTGGCGACCGATGGCCCCCATGGGGTGGGCCGAGCGTCACTCATTCCGCCCCCTGTGTGGCCTGTACCCTCCCTCTCGACCGATGTCGGGAGGGCGTTCGACGCGATCGCGTTCATTGAACGCGGCCGTTGGGTCCGTCCTCCCGGTGCGTGGGCGGGAGGGACACGTGCCCGCGGCGACCGAGCAGCGCAACGAGCATCGAGCAAAGGGCGATCGCGACGGCCCGGGGCCGAGCGTCACGGCCGATTTCCGCAGCCTCACGTGGCTGGGGATCGGGCTGCCGATCCTCTTCCTGGTCCTGGTCGAGTCGTTCCGGTTCGTGGTGATCGAGAACGACCCGCTCCAGCGGGCCGAGCACGTGGCGATCGCCGCGGTCACGGCGATCGGGGTCGTCGCCTTCGCGCTCGGCATGTTCCACCTGGTCCGGCAGGCCGAACGAAGGATCGTCCGCCAGAACCGCGAACTGACCGCGATCAACGCCGTCTCCACCGCGATCCAGGGCGAGCTCGGGGTGGAGTCGATCCTCGACGCGGCCCTCCAGGCTGTGGTCGACCGGACCGGTGCCACCGGCGCCTCCGTCGTGGTCTTCGCGCACGACGGCCAGCCGGAGACCGGGCTGGAGCGCGAGCTCAACCTCGCGCCGCACGCGTCGGTGAGCGCGATCGGCTCGGACCAGCCGCACCTGATCGACATCCCGCTGACCCGCGGGCAGTCGATCGTGGGACGGCTCCGACTTCATCTGCCCGAGGGCGTGGGCGAGCCGGACCTCCTCACCTCGGCCACCCTCCAGAACATCGGGCACCAGCTCGCGTGCTCCATCCAGATCGGACAGCTCGTCGCCGATCTCCAGCGCCGCAAGGCAGAGGGGCACGCACTGTACGACGTGCTGCTCCGGATCTCGAATCAGAAGGCGCTGGGGGACGTGCTCGGCGCGGTCGTCCGGCACGCGCGCGACATGCCCCGCGCGGACGACGCCGTGATCAACCTGAACGCGGTGACGTCGCCGCTCCTGCAGCTGGGGGCGTCGGCACGCGGCATCACGCTCGCCGACGGGACGGTGTGCATCAGCGCCGACGAGGACCGGTTCGGCGACCTCGAGGGGCACCCGGTTGTGTGCGGCACGCTGGACCCGAACCGCGGCGCGGCCAGCGTCCGGATCCCGCTGTCGAACCCCGAGGGTCCGCTCGGTGAGCTGTGGGTCGGCCGGGCCGCGCAGCTGCCGTTCAGCAGCCGCGAGCGCGGCTATCTCCAGACGCTGGCCGAGCTGGCGGCGATCGCGATCACGAGCGCCCGGATGCGGGACAACGAGCGGCAGGGGGCCATCCTCGCGGAGCGCGACCGGATCGCCCGCGAGATGCACGACAGCCTTGCGCAGGTCCTCGGCGCCACCCATCTCCGGCTGCGGGCCCTCGGCTCGCGGATCGGCGTGATCGAGCCCGCCGATGCCGTCGCGGAGCTGGCGGACCTCGCGAACCTGAGCGAGGACGGGTATCGCGACGTGCGGGAGGCCATCCTCGGACTGCGCGAATCCAGCCGCGGCGATCGAGGCCTGCTCGAGAGCCTCCGTGCCTACCTCGAGAAGTACAGCCATCAGTCCGGCGTCCGCGCGACGCTGGAGACCAGCCTCGACGAGGCACCGGGAATCGCGCCGGGAGCCGAGGTGCAGGTGATCCGCGTCATCCAGGAGGCGCTCACGAACGTCCGCAAGCACGCCCGCGTCGGCTCCGCAGTCGTGCGCGTCGAGAGCGACGAATCGACAGTGTCCTTCACGATCGAGGATGCCGGCCACGGGTTCGACGTCGCAGGGGTGCTGCTCGAAGGCGCGCGCTTCGGCCTCCAGACCATGCGCGAACGGATGGGGCTCGCCGGTGGGGTCCTCTCGATCGAGTCGATACCCGGCCGGGGCACCCGGGTCGTGGCCTGCGTCCCACGGGTCGCGGCGCCGCGACCGTCGCTCGTGGAGGTGGGCCATGCCGGCTGAGCCAGTCGGCCGCGGCGTGAAGCCGCCCGATCGGATCCGGATCCTGCTGGCCGACGATCAGCCGCTCTTCCGGCGGGCGATCGCGACGCTCATCGGGGAGCAGCCCGAGCTCGCCGTCGTTGGCGAGGCCGAGAACGGGCTCGAGGCGGTCGAGATGGCGCACCGGCTGCAACCCGACCTCGTGGTCATGGACGTGCAGATGCCGGTCATGAACGGGGTGGAGGCGGTCCGGCTCATCCGCGATCAGCTGCCCGGCATCAAGGTCGTGATGCTCACCGTCTCGGACGCGGACGATCACCTGTTCGACGCGATCCGGTTCGGGGCGCATGGCTACCTGCTGAAGGACCTCCGCCCGGACCAGCTGTACGATCTCCTGCGGGCGGTCATGCGCGACGAGACGCCCCTCTCTCCTGCGATCGCGGGCCGTCTGCTCGCGGAGGTCCGGGCGGGCCGACGGGACGAGGTCCGTGGAGCCGGCGCGGGCGACGCATCTCCCGTCGGGCGGCTCCGGCCGGTCGCGGTCGACGAGCCCGCCGGACCGGGGTTGACGCGGCGCGAGCTCGAGATCGTGCAGCTCGTGGCCGACGGGCTCTCCAACAAGGAGATCGGGGCCAGGCTGTCGATCACCGAGGGCACGGTCAAGAACCACGTCCACAACGCCCTCGAGAAGCTCCAGCTCGAGAACCGCATCCAGGCCGCGGCGTACGTCGTGCGGCAGGGGCTCGCCCGCCACGCCGGCTGACAGGGCACCGCGCTGCGGGGGCGCGACGGCGGCACGCGCGTCCTCCCGGACGGTCGCAGGATGTCCATCGATAGAGCACGCTTCCCGGACGCGTGTGCCGGATCGGGGATAGTCGGGGCGCGAGCGAGCGCGCACGATGCGCGCCGGCAGGGCACGACTGGGCGAGGCCGAACTGCCCGGACCCGAGGAAGCGCTGGAGTGCCAGTCACGCGCCCGATCTCCGTGGTCATCCTCTACTCGCACCCGCTGCTCGGCGAGGGGCTCGCTCGGATGCTGTCTGCCGAACCCGACCTGGACGTGTGCGCCGTTGCGGTGTGCACGGACGTGGAGGCGGACGTCGTGGAGCGCGCGCCGGATGTCGTCATCGTGGAGCGCGGTGTCCACCCCGCGCCCGCCGATCTCCTGGATCTCTCTCCCGGCACGCTCTTCATCGAGTTCGGCATGGACACCGGACTGATGTACTCGTACCAGCGCGACGAGATCCCCGCCCGGCCGGGAGGCATCCTCCGGGCGATCCGCCGCGCGCGGCGTGTGGCCGGCACCTCGGTTACCGGTCTGGTTGCCGTGTCGCTGACCCTGGCCGTCACGGTCCTGCCGGCAGGCGGCTGAGCCTGACGGCGGGTGATCGTCCCGCCGCTCGTTCCGAGGAGCGTGCCGCCGGCGGCGCAGGCGGATAACCGGTCACACGGCGGAGGCCTCGGATAGAGCCTCCCTGCTGCACGTGGATATACCCCGGAGGCCCGTCGCGCGCCCTGCTCTGGCCACCGAGTCTCTACCGGATCTCTATCGCCCGACGGATGGGATCGGTGGCCCTCGGACACGAACATCGTTGACGGGGTGTCGGGCCTCCGCGCCGGTGTCATCGCCCTTCCGACGGCGCGGGGGCCCAGGCCCCTCCGAGGTGACGTGGAGGAAGGATGACGCGCGCGATCCGGCCGCGGGGTGATCGGGGCAGCCGGCGGCTCGTTACCGGCATGGTTGCCGTCCTTGCCGTCGGCGTGCCTCTGCTCGCCGTCCTCTACTTCTTCGACCAGTACCGTGACCCCGGGCCCAGCCTGGCTCAGCGTGGGATCGTGGCGGCCGAGGAAGCGGTGCGCGCGGCGCCGAACGCCGTCGGTGCGCGGATTGCCCTCGCCACGGCGTACCTGGAGGCGAAGCGTTACCGGGACGCGGCGGCACAGTACGACGAAGTGCTCCGGGGCCAGGCCACGAACCGGCTCGCCCTGCTCGGACGTGGGCAGGCGTACCAGGCGATCGGTGACCTGGCTGCGGCCGCCGCGGACTACCAGGCGCTGGTGGACGCGGCCACCGGGACCGAGATGGAACGCATCGACCCGCAGCTCGAGAGCGCGTACTACAACCTCGGGGCGATCGAGCTCGCGCGCGCGGCGCCGAGTCGCGCCGTCGAACAGCTCGAGAAGGCGATCGCGATCAACCCGGCCGACGCGGACGCGCTGAACCTGTACGCGGCCGCCCGGATCCAGCTCGGCGACCTGGCGGGCGCAATCGAACCGCTTCGCCGCGTGATCGCCATGGTCCCGGTCGGGTGGTGCGAGCCGTATGCACAGCTCGCCCGTGCCTACGCGGGCGGGGGCGATGAGCAGGGCGAGCGGTACGCGAACGCCATGGACGCCTTCTGCGAGAAGCGCCCGGCGGAGGCGAAGGCGGCCCTGGAGCCCCTCACGACCGGCTCGCACGCCACGGACGCCCTGCTGGGGCTCGCGCTCATCGCGGAGGACGCGGGCGACAGAGAGGCGGCCGCCGCGTACTACACGCGCGTGCTGCACGCGGATCCAACGGACTTCAACGCGGTCAGCGGTCTCAGCCGGGTGGGCGGGGCGCCACCGAGCGTCGCACCGTTGGCCGTCGCGAGCCCGGGTGCGTGAGATGACGAGCGAGTTCGAGCCCACGCCGGTGGATGCAGGCCTGACCGACCCCCCGGCCGAGGAGGCAGGTGCACCTGATGACACCTCCGCGACTGCCGGGGAGCCCACCGTCGAGCCGCCGTCAGAGGCAGCCCCGGGGGCAGGCGGAGGACCCGCGACGGCGAATGCTGCCACGCTGAGTGCCGCCGCGGCGCCGACCGAGGTTGCCACGCCGGCTGAAGCTGCCCGGGCAGGTCCCGGTGCCGACGACGCGGCGCCCCTGAGCCGTCGCCGGAAGGCGCTGCTCATCCTGCTGACGAGCATGTGTGCCGTGTTCGTGGTCGTCTCGGGCTGGTACCTGCTCAACCGCAAGCCGATCACCCAGCTGCCGCTGCCGGTCATCACCGTGGAGCAGATCCCCCACTACGCGTTCAGCGTCTACGGTGTCACCGCGCCGACCGGGGTCGCCGTCAGCGCCGACGGGAGCCGGATCTACGTGACCCAGACCTCCCGGGATCCCGGAGTGCTGATCTTCGACGGATCGGGTCGGACACTTGGCGTGGCGCGTCCACCCGCATCGACCGGCGCCATCCACGTGCCCGTCTACGTCGCGGTCGAGCCTCGGAGCGGGGACGTATACGTGAGCGATCGGCCGACGGGATCCATCTACGTCTACTCCGCGGATGGGCGATATCGGAGGACGTTCGACCCGGGTCCGAGCCTCGATGGCTGGCAGCCGCTCGGCCTGGGGTTCGACGCGCGCGGCGACCTGTTCGTCACCGACGTCGGCGGCCCCAACCGGATCCACGTCTTCGGTGCCGACGGCACCCTCGTTCGGTCCATCGGCGCGGCGGGAGAGCTCAACTTCCCGAACGGCGTGGCCGTCGATGCCGCCGACAACGTCTACGTCACCGACAGCAACAACGGCAGGCTGGTCGTCTTCGACCCGGCGGGGCGCCAGATCGCGGTCATACGTCGTGGCCCCGCCGAGGGCGACCTGGGCCTGCCGCGCGGGGCGGCGGTCGACGACGCGGGACGCGTGTACGTCGTCGACACCACGGCCCACGCCGTGCAGCTCTACCAGGCCCTTGCGCCCGGAGACCGGAGCCCGAGGTACATCGGCCGGTTCGGCGTCCAGGGCACGGACGACGGTGCGTTCGAGTTCCCCAACGGTGTCGCCGTGGACGGCCGTGCGCGTGTCTACGTGGCCGACTGGGACAACAACCGCGTCCAGGTCTGGACTTTCTGAGAGGGCGAACGTCAACCATGAGCGGAACAGGAGGGAGGACCACGATCGACCACGAGCTCGCAGGGCGGGCGCGGATCACCACGTCCAGCAGCAACGAAAGGAGGTGGGGACAGTGAGACGATGGGCGCTCCTCCTCGCGGGCGGCGCCGTCTGGCTGCTCCTGGCCGCTGTTCCGGTCCTGGCCGATGGCGGCCCGCACGTCGCGGCCGTCAACAACGGCACGGGCGGGATCAACGCCGACAGCTGCGCCGGCTGTCACCGGGCGCACACGGCCCAGGCCGTGCCTCTCCTCGTCGAGGAGGAACCGGCGCTGTGCCTCACGTGTCACGGTGCGAGCAGCGCGGGCGCGACCACGAACGTGGCAAACGGCGTGCAGTACACCCTGGCCTCGGACGGCGGGCGAGGTGGCGTCATCCTCGGCGCCCTTCGCGGCGGCGGGTTCGAGACGGCCGCGATCGGCTCGGACCAGGTCTCGCGCTACGCGTACCTGTCGGGCAGCAGCGTTCGCGAGCTGTCGAAAGTGCCCGTGAAGACCGACGGCAGCGGCGCGATCGCCGGCCAGGCCGTGACGTCCGTCCACATGGACATCACCGCGGCCCCGGCGCCCGCGGTGGCTTGGGGCAACGGTGCCGTCAGCACGTCCGCGAGTCCGGGCGGCACGATGACGCTGGAGTGCACGAGCTGCCACAATCCTCACGGCAACGGCCAGTACCGGATCCTCAACCCGATCCCGGGTTCAGGGGAGACCAGCGGGACGTTCACGGTGGCTGCCACGGCGGCACCCGTGACCGACGCGCCGGCCGTGTCGCCCGGCGATGTCCGGAACTACACGGTCATCCAGACCGCGGGACCGAGCTACCTCCTGACGGCCAGCCAGGTCGCCACGGGGGGCTACGCGAACACGACCGGCGATTACTTCCACCGCAAGGTGCCCTGGAGCTCTTCGTCGGGCGGAAACGATGCTCCGAACGGCGATCCGGCGAACTTCAACACCCAGATCACTGCGTGGTGCAGCCAGTGTCACACGCGCTATCTCTCGACCGCGTACGACTTTGACACCGGCGACTCGATCTACAAGTACCGCCACGGGACGTCGCGAGTCGCCTGCACGACCTGCCATGTCGCGCACGGCTCGAACGCACAGATGACGGGATTCAACTCGACCCACCAGGCGTATCCGGGCGGCACCAGCCCGACAGCGACGGCCGAGACGGACAGCCGCCTCCTCAAGATCGACAACCGTGGCACCTGCCAGGCATGCCACGACCCAACCGGTACGGTGACGGCCGGGACGTACGTCGGCCCGCTGCCGACGCCCGGCGTTCCCTGACCCGACCAGAACCCCGCGGTGGTCGACGGTTTCGACTGCTGGCCACCGCGGGATCCTCGCCCGACGAAGGCGTACGTGACATGGCGACCCTGAGCGTGCCGGCCCGCGGTGGTGGCCGGCATGCGCGGCCCCTGCTCGTGGTGGCGACCCTCGTCGCCACGCTCGGGGTCGCGTTCCTCCCAGCCGGCCCTGCCCGCGTCGCCGCCCTGACCGCCGACCTGTCGGCCTCGCCCGCGGTCGATCCGGCGCCGACCCCGGTGCCCGACCCCACCCCGAGCCCGGTGCCGACACCGTCGCCGGTGCCGGATCCGGGGCCGACCCCGGTGCCCGACCCCACCCCGACCCCGGTGCCGGACCCCACTCCGTTTCCCGACCCGGCCACCTCGCCTGACCCCACCCCGAGCCCGGTGCCGGACCCCACGCCCGTGCCTGATCCGACCCCCGCGCCCGATCCCACGGCGAGCCAGGGGCCGGAACCGACACCTGTGCCCGACCCGTCGGCAAGTCCCGCGCCCGACCCGTCCGCCTCGCCCGACCCCTCGCCCTCGCCGACGCCGCTGCCGCCGGGCACCGTCGGGCCGGGAGGCGGAACGATCCATGATGCCGGCGCATGGGTCCAGGTGAGTCCCGGCGCCGTTCCATCACCGGCGGCGTTCAGCCTCCGGCTCACGGGCGGGCTGCCGGACTACGACGGTGCGCCGCCGCTCGCGCAGTACGCACTGGGAGCCGCCGACGCGAGCTCGGGCGTGCCGCTGACCGCGTTCGATGGTCGGGTCGCGTTGAGAGTCCCGACCGCATCGATCGACCTCGGCGACGCCGACCCGGCCGATCTGCGCATCGCGCGCTTCGATGGTGCCTGGTCGGTTATTGCGACCACGACCGTCGGTGGCGACCTCGTCGCCGGGATCCCGGGCCCCGGCATGTACGGGGTCGTGGAGATCGTGGTCGCCGGCCCCACCGACGGGGAGGTCGCCCAGGCCACCGACGCGCCCGACTCGGGCCGGCACCGCGTGGAGCCTGGTGGCCTGCTCGCCGTCGAGGTGGACACCAGGGCCCTCAGGAAGCTGCGCGACGCGCGCCTCGTCGAGCTGACCCCACCCGGCTGGCAGGTGGTCGATGCCGACGGCGGCACGGTCGACACGTCGACCGGTGAGATCGCGTGGTCCGCGCGGACCGTCCCTGCCGGCACCTCGTCCGCGCACCGGATCGTCCTGCGCGCACCGCTCATCTCGCCTGATGACGGCCGCCCCGCGTTCACGTCCCGCTTCCAGGCCCGCTTCGGACATCGCGGCGGCCAGGCTACGACCCTGCCGATCACCGTCCTGGTCGCGCCGCTCGTCGTCGTCGGTCACGCCACGCTCGCCGAGGTCGACGAGGTCTCGCTCATGCCGGTCTACCTGTCCGAGGATGCGGCGATCCTAGCGCAGCAGCGCTATCTGGCGTTTCGGATCCGCTTCCAGGTCCGGAACGCGGACTCCACCCCTGTCGACTGGGCGCCCCAACTCGAGGTCCGCGCGACCGGGAACGGGACGTTCTCTTCGGTCCCGTCGTCGAAGCGGACCAATGGCGCGCCGTTCTACGTCACCAGGGAATGGCAGCGCCTGTCCGGCGGCCAGGGCACGCAGCTGGGCCCCGAGTCCGAGGTGATTCCCGGCGACCAGCTGCACTCGCACGACACGGACAGCGGCGACCAGCTGCCGGCGGCGGGGATCCATTCGATGGGCCAGAACCCGCTGCAGACCTTTTCACTTGCGCCGCTCTCGTACACCGAGATCGAGTTCAGCGTGAGGGCGACCGTCGATGCGGCCTACTCGGGGCTCTACGAGTTCCGTGTGACCGACGCCGGCCGCGACTTCACGGGGGCCCGGACGGCGTGGTTGCACATGGGGCCGAAGCCGGCGGTGGAACTCACGCCAGGTCAGCGGGTCGGGGTGCCCGTGGCGGGATCGCCGCCCGATGGGGTCGGTGCCGGGAGCGCCTCGGCCTCGTATGCCGAGAGCCAGCTCCCGATCGAGGGATCGGCATCCGCGAGCGGCGTCGAGTACGCGCTGAAGCCCGGCTCCGTCTCCGGGGCGGACCGAGGCGTGAGGTATGCGCTCGACGCGCCGGCAGAGTCCCCATCGAAGGCCGCCTCACCCGCAGTTGCCTCCTCTCCCGCGACGGTGTTGCCGGCGATGACCGCCTCGCTCGTGTCGACGGCCGCCGCAGCCGCGGCGGGCACGTTCGTCAGCCCGCACACGGCCTACTCGCTCACCAGCGATACCTGCGGCGCATGCCACCGCTCGCACGTCGCCCAGGGCCCGAACCTGCTGGCGACGACCGCTCCCCAGGCGAACCTGTGCCTCTCCTGCCATGACGGCACTGGCGCGAGCACGAACGTGGCGGCCCAGTACGCGGACGCGTCCGTCCCCGCCAACGACGCCGCGACCGCCTCGATCTACCGGCACGACGCGCTCTCACCCTCGAGCCACACGCGAGCCGACCAGAACGAGTTCCAGGACGCGGCCGGGCAGCCCATCCTGAACCGCCACGCCGAGTGCGTGGACTGCCACGAGCCCCACCGCGCGTCGAGCGCCGACAGCACGCAGACGAGCACAGGCTGGACGCTGTCCGGGCGCGAGGACGGGATCTCCGGGGTGGCTGTCGTGAACGGGGTCGCAGGCTCCGCCCCGTCCTACACGTTCCTTGACGGCAAGTCCGCGCCGGCGACTCGCGAGTACCAGCTGTGCCTGAAGTGCCACGCCGGCTTCACGACGCTGCCGGCGCCGCAGGCCGGGGCTCCATCGCGGTGGGCGATCGACAAGGGCGTCGAGTTGAACCCGGCGAACCTCTCGTATCACCCCGTGGAGGCGCCCGGGAAGAACACGACGAGCGCGATGGCCGGCAGCCTGAGCGGGACGTCGCCCTTCAAGCTCTGGACGTTCACGACGGGCAGCACCGTGCGCTGCGCGAACTGCCACAGCGATCCGCTCGCACCTGGCGCCGACACTCCGCCGTCGGCGGGCTCCGACCTGGCCCCACACGCGGGCCCCTATCGCGGCCTGCTGCTGGCCAGCTACCGCGACCGGGTGCTCGAGCAGGGCCACGCCGCGTACGACGCGACCGATTTCGCGCTCTGCTACCTCTGCCACGCCGAGGCACCGTACCGCGACGTCAGCGGCGACTGGCGGACGGACACGAACTTCAGCTTCCACGGGCTCCACGTGAGCGGGTTGTCCGGCATGGGACCCGGGGGGACGTCGATCGACACCGCCGGCCACGGGGGCGGGAACGCGATCTGCGCCGAGTGCCACTTCCGGATCCACTCGACCGCGTCGCGCAACGACTTCCGGACGGGGACGTGGCAGACGGGGACGGACGGCGGGCTGGTGGTCTTCGCGCCCGACGTGACGCCTGACGGAGGAACGCTGAGCTGGATCCGCTCGAGCAGCGGCGGGGGGAGCTGCACGCTGACCTGCCACGGCAAGAGCCACCACGGCGAAGACTACTGACCGCCGCCGACCGGCGCTGACGCCGGGCAGACCCGGGCACCGTCCGGTCGATACAGCCGCGCCTGTACCCTGGTCGGCTCCGTCACGTGCCGCGCCGCCTGGCATCTATCGGAAACGTGACGCCCGGCGGATGGCCCGCGAAATCGCTCAAATCGACAATCCCCCCAGGCGACGACCGGCGCTCCGGGGCGATCGATCGCCGCAGGGCAGGGAGGCCAGATGGACCGGACCGAGCGCTCGGCCTGACACGAGGACCGGCACGATGACCGCCGACACGAAGCCGACGCGACACGATGGGGCCGTCCGCGTGGAGCAGGAGATGCTGGCCCGGCTCGGGCTGACCGCGCGGGCCACCAGGCAGGAGATCGAGACCGCGCGCGACGACATCGCGCAGTACCTGGCCGGTGCGCCGGCCGGCCTGAGCAGCTGGGTGCGGCACCAGGAGGCGCTGGTCGACCAGGCCTACGCCCTGCTGTCCGATCCGGCGGCCGATCTCGAGCGTGCGCTCCCGCTCGATCCGGGGGCCGGAGAGGGCGCCATCGCCGGTGCGGGCCCGTCGGCCGGCGATGGAGTCGGTCGCCTGAACGTGGTGGAGGCTGTCGTCAGGCGCCGTCCCGGGCCGGTCATGCGGGCGCTCGCGGCCGCACTGGCGCTGGTCGGGGTCCTCACCGTCGGCTACATCGTCTACGCGGCAGGCGCACCGACCGTGCCCGGTTTCAGCGGCACCCCGGCTCCAGGGGCATCCGCCGGCATCGACACGGCGCGCGTGGCCCAGCTGATGGGACAGATCCAGCAGGACCCGAAGGACATCGCCGCGTTGACCGAGCTCGGCGACATCTACTTCACGGCGCGCGACTACCAGGTCGCGGCGACCTGGATGTCCAGGGTGCTGGCGGTCGACCCGCAGAACGTCAATGCGCTCCTCGGGCTGGGCGCCGCGAAGTTCAACCAGGGCGACCTGGCGGGGGCCGAGACCGACTGGCGGGCGGTCATCGCGATCGCGCCCACCAACCAGGAGGCCTACTACGACCTCGGGTACGTCTACCTCAGCACCGACCCGCCCGACATGGCCCAGGTCCGGGCGATGTGGGACAAGGTCATCGAGATCGATCCCACGACCGACGTGGCCAGGACGGTCCAGACCCACCTCACGAGCCTGGCGCCGGCCAGCCCGGCCGCGAGTGGCGCGGGCTCGTCGCCGTCGGCTCCATCCTCGGGCGTGCCTGCAACCAGCTCGAGCGCGCCGAGCGTGCCGAACGCGCCAGGTGCGCCGGCGTCCGCCGCCCCGACGTCGTCGGCCCTGCCGTCGGGCGGCCGCTGACGGCGATGGGCGGGGTCGGGATCCTGGTCGCGTTCCTCGGCGGGATCGTCTCGTTCGCGTCGCCCTGCTGCCTCCCGCTCGTCCCCGCGTACGTGGGATACATGGTGGGTACCACGCCGGACGGGGCGGCGCGCCGGAGAACCGCGCTCGTCCAGGCTCTCGCTTTCGTGCTCGGCTTCTCGGCCGTGTTCATCGGGTTGTGGATCTCGATCGGGCTTGTCGGATACGTCTTCCGCGACTACGCGGGCCTCCTGAGGCAGGCAGGTGGCGCAGTGCTCGTCTTCATGGGACTGCACGTGGCGGGGCTCATCGACGTGGCCGCCCTGTACCGGGAGGTCCGCCTGCCGATCGGACCGTTCGCGACGGGCGCGGCCGGTCTCGGCTCTGCCGGCGCGGTCCGGTTCGGCGGCGCGGGCATCCCCGCGGACCGGTCGCCCAGCTACGCCCGATCCGCCCTGCTCGGCATCGTCTTCGCGGCCGGGTGGACGCCGTGCATCGGCCCGATCCTCGGCGGGATCATCGGCCTGGCATCGGTGAGCGCGAGCGTCGCCCAGGGCACCGTCCTCCTCGTGGCGTACGCGGCGGGCCTCGCGATCCCCTTCGTCCTCGTGGCGGTGGGCGCCACCGCCGTGAGTGCCCGTCTCGGCTGGCTTCGCGATCACCACCGGCTCGTCTCCGCGGCGACCGGCGCGATGCTCGCCTCCGTGGGGTTCCTGATGATCACCAACACGTTCGTGCGCCTGTCCGGGCTGGTCGGCCCGCTCTCGTGAGGTGTCCCGAGGATGAATGAGACGGTCCGTGGCCGGCCGATCGCGACACCCGCGGAACCGATGGACGATCTCGACGGCGCGCTCGCGATCTCGCCGTCCGATCTGCTCCAGCGGGTCTGGCACGTGTTCATCTCGATGCGCACCGGTCTCGCACTGATCCTCGGGGTCGCCGTGCTCGGGCTGATCGGGACGCTGGTCGTCCAGGCGCCGCCCGGCCTGTCGGGCGATCCGGCTGCGTACGCTGCCTGGCTCGATTCGGTCCGGCCCAGGTACGGCGGCTGGACGGGCATCTTCGACGCGCTCGGCTTCTTCTCGATGTTCGGCTCGGTCTGGTTCCGGGGCCTCGTCGCGCTGCTGATGACGAGCGTTGTCGCCTGCTCGGTGAACCGGGCGCCGCACCTCTGGCGCCAGGCCACCCGGCCTCGCCTCGAGATGAGCCCGGCGTTCTTCGACCACGCCGCGATGGGCGCGACGATCGCCGGCGAGGAGCCGACCCAGGTGACGGCGGACCGTGCCGTCGCGGCGTTGCGCCGCCGCCGGTACCGAGCCGTGGTGGCCGGAGAGGGTGACCGCATCCATGTCTACGCGGATCGCTTCCGGTGGGCTCCGTTCGGGACGGTCGTCGCGCACCTCAGCCTCGTCCTGGTCCTCGCCGGGGTCGTCATCGGGACGAGCTTCGGCTTCCGGAACGCCGACTTCGCGGCGCCGATCGGCTCGCGGGTCGACGTGGGCAACGGGACCGGTCTGACCCTCGAGGCCACGGCATTCACCGATTCCTACAACGCCGAGACCGGGGCACCGAGCGACTACGCCAGCGGCATCGTCCTGTACCGTGACGGGAAGCAGGTAGCGGCACAGACCGTGCGGGTGAACCAGCCACTGCGCTACGGCGACGTCAGCTTCTACCAGTCGTTCTTCGGGCCGGCGGCGGCCGTCCGGATCGCGGACGGGAACGGCCTGGTGCTGTTCGATCGCGGCGTCCCGCTCCTCTACGGATCGAGCGACGACAGCGAGCGTGTCGGGCAGATCACGCTGGCCGACCGCGGCCTGCGGATCCTCGTCGTCGCCGCGGCTTCAGGCGAGGTGAGCCCGACCATCAAGCCCGGCCAGATCCAGGTGGAGGTCTACCAGGCCGGGTCGCAGACACCCGTCGACCTCAAGGTGATCGACCAGGGCAAGCCGGCGACGATCGGGCCGCTGAGCGTCACGTTCATCCGGGAGCGCCAGTTCACCGGGCTCATCGTGGCGCGCGACCCGGGCGCCATCCTCGTCTGGTCCGGCGCGATCGCCCTCATGCTCGGCGTCTGCCTCGTGTTCTTCTTCCCGAACCGGCGGATCTGGGCACAGATCAGCGGCCGCCGCGACGGCAGCGACGTCCGGATCGGCGCGCTGGTGCGCCACGACGTCGCGTTTCAGTCCGAATTCCAGCGCCTCATCGAGGACCTTCGCCTGGACCTCGCGGGTCGGGCAGAGAGCTGAAGGAAGGGACGGAGCCATGTTCAAGATGTCGGAATACAGCTTCGTCGCCGGCCTCCTGTCGGCGGCACTCGCGCTCCTCTGCTACGGGGCCGCGTTCGTCTCCGTGCGCATCGCGCACCGGCGCACGGCCCTTGCTCCAGCCGGGGCGGGCGGAGGTGCGGCTCCGGTGGCCGGCACCGCCTCGGTGACGATCGTGACGCGCGGCCCGAGCGGGATGGCGACCTACGGGACGCTGATCGCGTGGCTCACGTTCGCCTTCCTGACCGCATCCCTCCTGTTCCGCACGATCGCGGTGGGCCACGGTCCGTTCGCCAACATGTACGAGTTCTCCGTCGCCTTCGCGTGGGGCGTCACGGGTGTGTACCTGTACTTCGAGCACCGCTACCGCCAGCGCGTCCTCGGGCTGATCGCGCTTCCGGTCGCGCTGGCACTGCTGTTGTACGCCACGACGATCCCCTCCGTCTCCGAGCCGCTCGTACCGGCGCTCCAGAACAACCTCCTCCTCACTGTCCACGTCGCCGTCGCGATCGTCGCCTACGGAACGTTCTCCGTCGCGTTTGCGGCCGCGGTCCTCCACCTGGCCCAGCCGGAGACAGGCCGGCGCGGGCTGCCGCGTCCCGAGGTGCTCGACGAGATCTCGTACCGCTCCGTCGTGATCGGCTTCCCGTTCCTCACCCTGACCATCGTGCTCGGCGCGGTGTGGGCGGACGTCGCCTGGGGCAGCTACTGGAGCTGGGATCCGAAGGAGACGGCGTCGCTCGTGACGTGGCTGATCTATGGCGCGTACCTCCATGCCCGGGTCGTCCGTGGCTGGCGCGGATCGCGGGCCGCCTGGCTCCTGGTCGTCGGGTTCGCCGCGACCCTGTTCACGTACTTCGGCAACCTCTTCTTCGGTGGTCTTCACAGCTACAGCGGGCTGAACTAGTCCACCGGCCACGGACGGCAGAACGGAGCCCGGGACATGCGAGCGATGGGAGTTCAGGCGCCGACCGCCGGCGAGCACGCGACCGGTCGCCGGCGGGCTGGCACGATCACGACCCTGCTCGTTCCGGCGGTCACGGCGGCGGTCATCCTGGCGGCGGCCGTCCTCTCCGATCGGGGCGCATCGGCGACGGCAGCCGGTGGCCTGACCGCCGTGTCGGTCAGCGGCACGGCGTCGGGCGCGGCTCCGGTCGCCGGCACGCTCGCGCCCGACTTCACGGCGACTACCGGCGACGGGCGCCAGGTCCGCCTGAGGGACTACGTCGGGCGCCCGGTCTGGCTGACGTTCGGCGCCAGCTGGTGCCAGCCGTGCCGCGCCGAGAACCCGGACATCGAGGCTGCGTACCGCAGCTTCGAGGGGCGCGGGCTCGTGGTGCTCCAGGTGTACATGTCGGAGGACGCCGCTGCCGTCCGCGATTACGCGACGCGGGTCGGCATCAGCTACCTCACGGTCCCCGACCCTGACGAACGGCTGGCCGCCGAGTACCGCATCCTCGGCATCCCGTCCCACTTCTTCATCGACTCCTCGGGCAGGCTCGTCAAGCTCAGGATCGGCAGCCTCGACCCGCAGTCGATGCGAGCCGCGCTGGATGGACTCACCGGGTGATCGCGCGCGCCCTCAGGCGCATCCCCCACCCGCCGCTCTCCAGCCGCCGCGGGCTGTTCATCGTGTTCATCCTCGTCGCGGCCTTCGGCGCGGCCTTCACGATCGGCACCGTCGTCGCGGTGCAATGGACCGAGACGGCCGACTTCTGCGGTCGCTGCCACACCATGGGCCCGGAGCTCAAGGCGTACGAGATGTCGCCCCACCGCGAGGTCGCGTGCGTCGAGTGCCACACGGAGCCCGGTACCGCCGGCTGGGTCAAGGCAAAGATGAACGGCACGAAGCAGCTCTTCCAGGTCCTGACGGGGACGTTCCCCAGGCCGATCCCGGCGCCCGACCACGCCCTCCTGCCGCCGACCAGTCTCACCTGCCTCAAGTGTCACGACATCGGGCCGCTCATCGCCAACGGCGGTCCGATCAAGCTCGTCCTCCAGAACCGCTACCAGCCTGACGAGACGACGACACGGGACGCCATCGCCCTCGTCGTGCGGCCCTTCGGGTTCGGGTCGACTCCCGCCCGGAGCAGCGGGAGCGCCGGGAGCAGCGGCCACTCCTCCGCGGGCGGTGGGAGCTCTGCCGCGGGCGGGGGGTCGAGCGCTGGCGGAGCTATCGGAGCCGCCGATGGGGGAGGCGGCGCCGGCGAGGACGCGACCCCACGCGGGGTGCACTGGCACATCGCGTCGGACGTCGAGTACGCGGCCGCCGACGAGCGCGCCCAGAAGATCGACTACGTGGCGATCGTGGAGCCGACCGGGGAGCGGGAGGAGTTCATTGCCGCGGAGGCCGTGACCGTCTCGTCCGACGTTGCGCCCGATATCGAGCGCCTTCGCTCGGGAGGTCTCCGGCGAATGGACTGCATCGACTGTCACAACCGGGTCGGGCACGGTGTGCCCGGCATCGACGAGTCGATCGACGACCGGATCGACAGCGGTGAGATCAGCACGCAGCTGCCCTGGATCAAGCGCGAGGCAAGCGACCGCCTGTCAGCGGAGTACGCCTCGGAGGCCGATGCGAATCGCGCGATCGCCGGCCTGCGCGACTTCTACGCGCAGCGCTATCCACTGGTCGCCGCCGAGCAGCGCACGGTGATCGACAACGCCATCACGAGCCTCCGGACCATCTATCGGCTGGTGGCGACGCCGGACATGCGCGTCACGCAGGCGACGTATCCCAACAACATCGGCCACCAGACCGCGCCTGGCTGCTTCCGCTGTCACGACGGGGCGCACTACAAGGTGGTCAACGGCGCGCTCTCGGGCGAGACGATCCCCTCGCAGTGCGCGACGTGCCACACGTTCCCCCAGATCGGAAGCATCGAGTCCGGCGTCCTGATCGGCCAGCGCCCGGCCAGCCACAACGACCGGCTCTGGGTCTTCGACCACAAGACGAGCGTCACGTCCGACGATCCCGCCAACCAGTCGTGCGGCGCCTGTCACACCAGGACGTACTGCCAGAACTGCCACCAGACGCCGGCGGTCAAGGTGTCCCACGATGGCATGGTTCTGAACCATGCGAACGTGGCCCGGCAGGTCGGCGCCGCAGCGTGCGCCTACTGCCACCAGCCCGCGTACTGTGCCCAGTGCCACTCGGACGAGGTGCTCCCCGTAGGCCCGGCCGGGAGCGGGCAGACGGGCGCACTCCGCCACGATGATGCCGCCGCGCTCACGCCGCCGTAGCCTCGCCGGCGCTGGCACTGCGCAGGCGCCCGGGGCGACAGGGAGCCCACCGTTGCCAGCGGCCATCCGCCTGGCCGCCAGGCGGATGGACCGGGCGCCGGGGGACGTCGGGGGCGACGCGCATCACGAGGAGTGGCTCACGACCAGCCAGGCGAGCGCGCTCGTCGGCGTCTCATCGGCAACCCTTCGTCGCTGGTGCGATGCGGGGGCCGTGACGGCGTTCACGACGCCGGGTGGTCATCGCCGGCTGGCGCGCTCAGCCGTGCTGGGGCTCCTGCCGGACGCGACGTCCTCGCCTTCCGCGACGGCACCGGACGACCGGCAGGCGTGCCTGCGCGACGCGGAGTCGGCCGCGGCCGAGCACGACCGTGTCGCGGCGGCGCATGGTTGCCCGATGGGGGAGACCGTCGAGCTGTTCCTGCAGGCCCGGGACCCGTTTCTCCGGGAGATCGCCGCCCTGTCCCGCCGCGGGGCTCTCGACGCCACCCAGGCGACGGAGCTGATGGAGGCGGCAATCGCCGCACTCGACCGGTCGCTCCTGGCGGTCATCGGGGGACATCGACGGGCATCGGCACCCGGCGGCCGGTCCCTGGCCCGGGGCGATCAGGCCAGGTCGGCGCCGCGTGGCTTGAACGGGTAGCGGAGGCCGATCTGGCGGCGGATCTCGTCCAGGGTCCGCATGATCGCGACCGACTCGTCGAGCGGCATCGTGGGGCTCTCGAGGGGGCCCGTGCACAGGCAGCGACCGACCTCGACCGCCTCGTGCTGCCAGCCGTAACCCGGATCGCTCGCCCGGATCTCCTCGACTACCCGGGCCCTGCGGGTCGCCGCCGCGCAGTGAAGCGGCCGGCGAGTTGTCCACCCATCGATGCTCCGGTCCCCCGTGGGCGGCGGGCTCCGCTTCATCTTCATGCGGCCCGTTCATCTTCATGCGGCCCGGTCCCGGGCCGTCAGCCGCCCGCGCAGTCCGCGAGGCGATACCAGATCGCGTCGGCATGGATCGCGTCCGCGGCGGCCACGAGGCGCCGCTGCTGCTCGCGCCACGCGGCTCGCGCCTCAGCCGCGTCCTGCGGTTCGAAGGTCACCGGGTCGCCGGGCCGCAGCTGGCCGAGGCGGGGCCACTCCCAGCGTGGCACGACTCCGACCACGGGATAGCCACCGATCGTCGGCCCGTCGACCAGGTGGACCAGGGGACAGCCGTCGCCGGGCACCTGGATCGAACCAGGGACCACCGGATGCGAGAGGATCTCGCGGCCCGCCGGCAGGGCGGCGCCGTCGAGCCGGAGCCCCATCCGGTCGCTCGCCGGAGCTACCCTCCACGCCGACGCGGCGAGCGATTCCATCGTGCCGGGCGGCAGGTGGCGGAGATCGGGACCGGGGATGAAACGGATCGGGCCCCGAGCGAGGGCAGGGTGCGGGGCCATGCGCGACGGCCACGCACGGTCGGTGGCGCCCAGGTCGCCGCCGCGGCCCGGTTCCAGCCTGTCCCCGGCACGAAGCGCGCGGCCGTCGATCCCTCCGAGGCTGCCCGGGAGGCAGGTCGCGGCGGACCCGAGGACCGCCCTGGCCGCGACCCCGCCGGCGAAGCCGATGTATGCCCGCATCCCCGTGCTCGACCCCGCAAAGTGGATCCGCGACCCGGCCGGCAGGAAGTGGACCGCCTCCGCCCGGAGAAGCAGCCCGTCGTCGCGCTCGGCGCCGAGGTCGGCCCCGGCGAACGCGATCGCGCATGTCTCGACCGCGCGGAGCTGCGCGCCGCCGAGCGTGACCTCCACCGCGACGCCGCCCGCAGGAGCGCCGGCGAGGAGGTTCGCGACCGCGAGCCCCCAGGGGTCGCAGGCCCCGGAGGGCGGGACCCCGAGGTGGGCGAGCCCGGTCCGGCCGTGATCCTGCAGGGTCAGCAGGAGGCCGGGGTCGACGACTTCCAGCACGGTTCAGGCCGGCACGAACCGGACCCGGTCGCCGGGGGCGAGGAGCGTCGGGGGATCACGGCGAGCATCCCAGAGCCACGCGTCGGTCCGCCCGATGAGATGCCAGCCGCCGGGCGTCTCGAAGGGGTAGACGCAGGTCTGGCGGCCGGTGATCGCGACGCTCCCCGCCGGCACCCGGACTCGCGCGGTCATGCGACGGGGAAGCTCGAGTTGCGCCGGGACGAGGCCCAGGTACGGGAAGCCGGGAACGAAGCCGAGGACGAGGACGCGGTACTCGACGCCGGCGTGGAGCCTGACGACGTCGGCCTCGGAGAGCCCCGTGCGGTCCGCGACCTCGGGCAGGTCCGGTCCGTCGAGACCCCCGTACCGCACGACGATCTCGTGAACCGCGCCTGCGGTGGAGCTTCGGGCGGAGGCGGCCTCGCCGACCGTGGCCTCCAGGATCGACCGGAGCGTCTCCTCGGCGCAGAGATCGGGGTCGAACGGGACGAGTACGCTGGCGTGCCCGGGAACTGGGACACCGAGTCCGGGCATCGACGAACGGCGGGCCGCAAGGGCGGCGGCCGCGCGGTGCGCCCACGAGTTGACCCGGAGGTCAAGTTTCTCATCGAGCGTGACCAGGAGGGCTGCATCGCCCACCCGGTCGACACGCAGCGGGTGTCGCGCACCGGCGGCGTCAGTCACCGGCCGCCCGCGCCTCGATGCCCGCCGTGGCGAGGGCCCGTCGGATTGCGGCCGCGATCGCAGGCGCCCCTGGCGTGTCGCCGTGGATGCAGATGGTGTCCGCCGGGACCGCAACCGTGGAGCCGTCGGCGGCGATCGCCAGGCCGTCGCGTGCGATCGCGACCGCCTGGGCGGCGGCGCCGTCCGGGTCGCCGTTGAGCGCACCGGGCAGGTCGCGTCGGCGGAGGCGCCCGTCGGCTTCGTAGACCCGGTCCGCGAACCCCTCCGTCAGGGTCCGCAGACCGAGATGCGAGGCCGCGTCGAGGAGGGCGGCGCCCGGAGGCGCCACCACGAGGAGCCCCGGATCGAGCCGGGCGATGGCGGTCGCGAACGCGGTCGCGGCCGCCGCATCGGCCGCGACGTGGTGATAGAGCGCCCCGTGGGCCTTCACGTGCGCCAGCCGGCCGCCCTCTGCACGGACGATCCCGGCGAGCGCGGCCACCTGGTAGAGGACGGACGCCTCCAGCTCCTCGGGAGCCATCGCCAGGGGGCGGCGCCCGAACCCGACGAGATCCGGGAACCCGGGATGCGCGCCGACCGCCACCCGCGCGTCGAGGGCCAGCCGGACCGTCCGCCGGATGGTGAGCGGGTCGCCCGCATGGAATCCGCAGGCAACGTTGGCGGACGTAACGAGGGGGATCAGGGTGGCATCGGCGCCCATCTGCCATGGGCCCAGGCTCTCGCCCACGTCGGCGTTCAGGTCGATCCGGGCAGCCACGGCGTCATCGTACGCGTCCCGACCCATCCGGGCGAGGCTGACCGGGTTCCCTGCTGCTGTCTCGGGCAGGCCTCCGTCAGGGCACGCCGGCAGGTGCCCGCGCGACGGGGGACAGTGCCGGATCGCAGCAGCCCTCCGGTCGGGCGCTATGCCACCGAGAGAGCTGCGCCAACGTTCGCCAGGGCCCCGACCACGCCGGCAATCGCGATCAGCGCGCCCCCGACCACGACCAGGCGGAGCCCGCCGGAGCGGCCGATCCGCAGCCGCTCCGAGAGGGCCAGCAGCAGGACGAGGACGGCCAGCCCGGCCAGCTTCAGGTCCACCACGCCGCCGAGGCCGATCACCGGGTAGATCGCGCGGGCGATCGGGTTGGCCTCATCGGCGAGCGGCACCCCCGCGCGAACGGCAACCGCGAACGTCACGGCATCCGCGAGCTGTGCGGCCACCGCCACGAGGAGCGCCAGGTGTCGCTTCATCGTCGGACCTCCCGAGCCTCCGGCAGCCGCGCCCGCGGGATACCTGGCGCTTCATCGGATCGGTATATCGCGATCGACTGAAACTATCCTGATACTCCGCCGGTCCGGGTTCCGGCTGGCCCGCGGGAGCGCCAGCGGTGGCGCCCGCCGCCCGGTGACCTGTGGCGGGGGTCCTCCCAGTCCAACGGCTCTCGCCCGAGGAGTCCCGTGCCCTTCTTGACGCATCGGGCGACTCCCGGTGATCGACCCGACCTCGAGCGAGGACTGGTGGGCCTGGCCACCGAGGGAAGATGGGTGCGCCCCGGGGGAGAGCGGCCGGCGGAGGCAGCCATGGGTCGACCGTTCGCGATCCAGCTCGAGTACTGCGTGGGCGAGCTCGCCCACGTGACCCGCGCGCTGGCCAACCGCGGCGTCGACATCGAGCACGTGGTGGGCACGAGCGCGGGGGACAGGATGTGTGCGCGGATCACCACCGACGACGATGAGCTCGCTCGGGGGTCCTCAGCGGCGTACGCCTCCAACGTGAACCAGGCGGGCAGCGTTTGGACATTCAAGAGCGGGGCAGCGAAGACATCCCCGACCTCGCCTTCACCCGGAGATCACTCGCGTCCAGCCTGGCGGGGCGCCCGGTGGGTTGACGCCCTCAACCGTAACCCAGCTCGCGTGACACCGCGCGCCCAGCGGCGACCAGGAGCGGCGCCAGGGCAGCGACGTAGCCGGGGGACATTCGGATGGAGGGGACGTTGATGCCAAGTGCAGCAACGCAGTGACCACGACGGTCGAACACAGGAACGGCGAGCCCTCCTGCTTCTGGATTGTGCTCCCCGACGTTGATCGCGTAGCCAAGCCGCACGACATCCGCGCAGCGCTCCTCCAGCTCGGTCAGCGACGCCGCGGTGCGATCCGTGAAACGCGGCAGGGGATCGGGCAGCCGTCGTCGGCGCTCCGACGGCGTCAGACACGACAGGAGCACCTTTCCCATCGCGACCGCGTGGGCCGGCACCCGCTCCCCGATCCAGGTGTAGGCCCGTACCTCGCGGGTGCCGTCGATCTTCTCGATGTAGACGATGTCGGCACCGTCCAGCACCGCCAGGTCACAACTCTCCCCGGTCTTCGACACGACCTCGCGCATGCTTGGGAGCGCAACGCTGCGGACCTCGAGGTCGGCGATCGCCAGCGCCCCCAGCTCCCATAACCGCAGTCCGAGCCGGTAGCGCCTGGTCTCCGGATCCTGCCGCAGCCAGCCCAGTTCGACCATGGCGTGCGCAAGCCGGTGCGTGGTGCTGCGGTCGACTCCGATGCGCGCGGCAAGCTCCGACGCACCAAGCCACCGTGCATCCTCGAAGGCCGCCAGGATCCGGGCTGCCTTCGCCAGGGCACCCGTGTAGCGCGGCGTGGCCTCCCCGCCGCTGACCGCGGCTGAATCCGCCTGCCCGTCTCCGCCGCTCGATCGGGGTCTGGATCGCGCCATCACCTCACCGCACGCTGGCCTCGGTGCCACTCGGTCGTCGCCCGAGGGCGCCGCGCGTTGACACCCGGCGGGTCACCGCCCTAGCATCGCCGAGCACACGTTGCCATATTAGGGACGATGTTGTCAAGATGACAACGTCCATCGAGGAGGCTGCATCGCTTGCTTGTCGAGCCCGCCGGGACTGATCGCGCTGCCGGCCGCGCGATGCACGAGCGCGCAGGGTCGGTGCCACGGCGAGGCGATGTGGCCGCCAACCTCGTGCTGCTCGGTATCACGGCGGTATGGGGCACGGGCTTTACGCTCCAGAAGATCGCAACGCGCGAGATGGGCTCGGCGATCTTCAACGTCTTCCGCTTCGGGGTCGCGGTGCTGGTGCTGCTGCCGCTCTTCTGGCCCCAGGTTCGACGCACGCCGCGACGCGAACTGCTCATCGCCGGCGGCGTCGGCCTGGTCCTCGGGGGGGCCATGATGACCCAGAGCGCCGGCCTCGTGCTGACGACCGCGTCGGTCGGCGGCTTCCTCAGCGGTCTCCCGATCGTGATGACGCCCTTGCTTGCGATCCCGCTGCTCGGCGAGCGTCCCGGGCCGTGGACCGTGGCAAGCGTGCTGATCGCATCGCTCGGTGTCGCGCTCATCTCCCTGGCCGACACGCTCGCGGTCGGGCCCGGCGACCTGCTGGTGCTCATCTCCAGCGTGGGGTTCGCGCTGCAGATCGTGCTCACTGGACGCCTCGCAAACCGAATCGATCCGCGTGCCCTCGGGACGATGCAGGTGGTCGGCGCGCTCCTCGCCTGCCTCGCGGGCGCGGCCCTGTTCGACCGGATTCCTCGCACGCTCACGCCGGATGTGATCGCGATCACCGTGCAGCAGGGGGCCATCAACCTGGGGCTCGTCTGGGTACTCCAGAGCTGGGCCCAGCGGCGGGCGAGCGCGACGCGGACCGCGCTCGTCTACACGATGCAGCCCGCCTTTGCGCTGCTGTTTGCCTGGCTCTGGCTCGGCGAGACGCTGTCGCCGAGGGCAGCGCTGGGCGCGGCCGCGATCTTCATCTCAATGCTGGTCGCCTCGCTCGGCCCGGTGGTGCACACGCGATGGACGGGGCACCGAACGAACCCGGCGTGACCGCCTGCGACCCCGGGCCGACCGCTCGCGGGGTCGACATCCCGACAGGGTCGACCGGTGGAGCCATCGCGGACCCACCTCGCCCTGCGGAGGGATGCCGACACCCGGGCCCGTGACCGTCTCCCTGTCGCCGTCCCGGGGCGAATACCTCAGTCGCCTGGTCCCCGGGCGCCAGCACCCGGGAAACGCAGGTACGCTTGAGAGGGACTTGGAACGCTAAGGTAAAGCGTTTCCGTAAGCAGCTGGACGATGACCTGTCGGAGGCGGTTTCGGGGGTCACCTGGCGCCTGTCCCGGGCGGCTCCGAGGCCAGAGGAATCCACCGGAGGCACGCGGTGAAGGCACATGTGGATGCCGATCCAGGATCGTCGTCGGACTGCAGCCTCGTCTCCGGGGAGTAAGAGGGCACGGAACTGTGGCGAACATGTTCCACCGCCGTCCATGCGCTTGACGTCGCTGCTAGACTACTGTAACGCTTTAGTGGAGCCCTCCAGTGAACGCGCTCTCGGTCCAACGCCGGGGGCACCGGTGTCATTCCGGCAAGACCGGAGGGCGATCCAGACCGTCTCCAGAGGGGGAGTCGTATCGAAAAGACCGTCGTACCTGTTTGACGAGCCGTCTGCTGCCGTGTCGTCGGCGCGACAGCCTGCGGCCACGAAGCGACTCCTGCCGACCACCCCGAGGTTCAGTATGTTCTCTTCCCTCGAGTCACGCGTTCTCGATGCGATCCATGAGGAAGAGATCGTCCGCCTGACCCAGGAACTGATCCGGATCCCGACCGTTGGCCGGGACGAGCAGGCAATCGCGGAGCACGTGGCGGGGCGGATGCGCGGGTGGGGCTTCCCGGAAGTCCTGGTCCAGGGTATCGAGGGACACCCCGGCCGAGCGAATCTCGTCGCGACGATCCCGGGACGGAGCAGGCGTCCCCGCCTGCTGACCACTGCCCACATGGACACCGCCCCCGTCGATCTGGCTGACCGAGCCACGTGGGTCTGCGATCCCTTTGCCGGAGAGATCCGCGACGGGCACGTGTTCGGAAGAGGGGCACACGACGACAAGGCCGGCTGCGCCATCGTGACGCTCGCCGCGAAGGCCATCCTGGACGCCGGTGTCACCCTGCCCGGGGACCTCGTGGTCGCTCTCGTTGCCGACGAGGAGGGTCTGATGCTCGGGATGCGTCAGCTCATCCGGTCGGGGCTGCATCGCACGATCGATGCCTGCATCGGAGCGGACCCCTTCGACGGTCAGGCGCTCTTCGAGTCATTCGGTGGCCGCACGTACGGCGTTGTTACCGTGAAGGGGCGCACGGCCCATGCGAGCATGCCGCCCTGGTCCCACGAAGGGGTCAACGCGGTGACCAAGGCCGCGAAGCTCATCAACGCGCTGGACCGACACCAACCCAGCTATCCGGAGCATCCGCTCTGGGGCCGGCCCTACTGGCAGGTGCTGCGAGTCGAGTCGGGGTGGGGTGGTACGTTGACGGCCCAGCTGCCCGACCGATGTCGCCTGCTGGTCGACGCGCGCCTGGTACCCGACCAGGACCCCGAAACCGTGTGGGTGGAGCTGCGGGCAGTCCTGGCGAAGCTCCAGTCCGACGACCCCGATTTCGCGTGGGAACTCGAGGTTCCCGATCACCGTCCCGGCTATCACACCAAGCTCGACGACCCCGTGGTCATGGCCGTCTCGGCGGCATATCACCAGCTGACCGGCCTGCACCTGAAGGTGAGAGAGCCGGGTGAGTCAGGCCCGCTCACCATCGGCACCACCGATACCCACTACCTGGCCTACGAAGGCATTCCCTGCGTCAACTTGCCCGGGCCGGTCGCTGAAACGCAGCCGGTCAACGCTCATCTTGCCAACGAGAACGTGACCATCGCCACTCTGGTGGCCAGTACCCGGTGTCTAGCGTTGGCGATCCTTCGCTATTTCAACGTCCGGTGAGGTCCAGGCGCGGAGGCAATCGACAGATGAAACGAGTCAACCTGGCGGCGATCATTCTCGCGGCGTTGCTGTCCACGATGGCGTGTACCAGTGCAGCGACGCCATCGAGCGGTGCCGCATCATCAGGTGGCACCGCAGGCTCGTCAGGCGGTCCGCCCGCGACGCTCTCGAGTCTCGTCGTGGGCACGTTGTCGGTACCGAACGTGCTCTGCGCATGCCAGCAGTCAGGCCGGCAGGTCGCCGAGATCAGCGCCCAGCTCTTTGCCAGCCCGGTGCTGGTCCCGTCGAGCCTGTCGCAGCCCCAGCCGTACGTCGCGAAGAGCTGGAGCGTGTCGCCCGATGGCCTCACCGTGACGCTTCACATTGATCCGAGTGCGAAATTCAGTGACGGGCAGCCGATTACGTCGGCCGACATCGCCTTCTCGATCAGCCAGGTGAAGAAGTATCACGGCTTCGGCCCGCAGCTGTTCGGGGCGGTCGCTTCCGTGGACACCAGTGATCCGGCCACGGCGGTGATCCACCTGAGCCATCCGGATCCGGCGCTCTTCGTGGCCATGACGCCACCGCTGCTGCCGATTCTGCCTGAGCACATCTATGGCAATTCCACCGATCTCAAGACCGACCCGAGGATGATGCAGAACGTCGTGTCCTCTGGCCCGTATCGCCTGGTGTCATACACACCGAACGAGCAGATCGTTCTCGCGCCCAACCCGGACTTCTTCATGAAGAACTGGACGCTCGTCAAGCAGCTCGTCATCAAGCAGTACTCCGACGAGAACACCATGGCGATCGCCCTCTCGTCCGGGGAGGCGCAGATGGCGGACATCGAGGACCCGGGTATCGTCGCCAACTTGCAGGGGAACAAGAACGTTCAGGTTTCCCCGGTGGGCGGCGAGGCGATTGGCGGGATCAACTGGCTCGAGTTCAATACGAAGGCGAAGTACCTCCAGGATGTCGCCGTGCGTCAGGCCATTGCCTACGGGACCGACGTGAACGCGATCATCAAGGACCTGCAGCACGGCGTGACCAAGCCTGCACCCGGACCGATCGCCCCCGGCCTTCCGGAGTTCAACGCGTCGGCGGTGGTGACCTATCCGTACGACCCCCAGAAAGCCAACCAGCTGCTCGACTCGGCAGGATATCCACGGGGCGCCGACGGGACGCGGTTCAACCTCACACTCGACGTGGATAACCTCAACCCGCCCGCCTACTCGACACTCCTGGCGCAGGAGCTCAAGTCCCAGCTGGCCCAGATCGGTATCGGCATCACGCTGCGGGAGGGTCCGGCCGCCTCGGAATACCCGCTCGTCTCCAACTACAAGTACGACATCTTCATCAACGACGTGTTCAACTGGGGCGACCCGTCCATCGGCGTCGCCCGAACGTACCTCTGCTCGAACATCCGTCCGGGTGTCATGTTCGCGAACATGTCGCAGTACTGCAATCCGCAGGTCGACCAGCTGCTCACGGCAGCAGCCTCGGAGGTTGATCAGGCCAAGCGGCAGAGCGACTACGACCAGTTCCAGCACATCATCACGCAGGACGTTCCCATCCGGTTCCTGACGACCGAGAGCTTCCACGTCATCGCGAAGGCTGGCATCGCCGGGCTGCCCACCGGTCCGTGGGGCGTGATGGCTCCCTTCTACGACCTGTCCGCCGCGAACTAGCGTGTGCACGGCATCGGGAGGCGGCCGGCGGCCATCCGTGGGACATCGCGTCACCGGGTCGTCAGTCGGCTGCCACCCCATGCCGCGGCACGATTGGACCGCTCTCCGGGCGAGGCGTCCGATCGCGACCCGCTGCCCAGTGATGTGTCGTTTGCGCAGCGGACGCTGCCCGTCAGCGGGCGCAGGTAGGTAGCACATGGTCCGCAGGATCGCCGGGGGCCTGGCAAACGCCGTGGTTCTCATTGTTGCTGTCGTCGTGCTCTCGTACCTGCTGCTCTACCTGGCGCCCGGCGGACCGATCACCGCCATCGAGGGAGCCTCCGGTGCGTCGCTGTCGCCACAGATGCAGGCAGAGCTGACGCATCAGTTCGGACTGGATCGGCCGTGGTACATCCAGGCGGCAACCTGGTTTCTGCAGGTCCTGCAAGGGAATTTCGGTGTCTCGTTCTATTACGGCCGGTCGGTGACGGGGCTGGTGCTGGGAGCGCTGCTGAACACGATCATCCTCGCGCTCACCGCCTTCGTGCTGTCTTCCGTCGTGGGCACCCTGGCCGGCGTCATCGCCGCGCAGAACCCGCGCGGCGCGGTCAGTCGGGTGGTGACGATCCTGTCGATCGCGGGCTACTCGGCGCCCCCCTTCTGGATCGCCATCGTGCTGCTGGTCGTGTTCGCCTCGGCCATCCGGGTGTTCCCGGTTTCCGGGATGACCTCCGCCATTCCGCCGACCGGGTTCCTGAATCAGCTGGGAGACCTGGTGGCGCATCTGACCCTTCCGGCTATGACTCTCACGCTTGCCTGGGTCGGAACGTACGCGAGGACGGCACGCGCGAGCATGCTCGAGGTCATGCACTCCGACTACATCAGGACTGCGCATGCCAAAGGGGCCAGCGATCTGTCGGTCGTCTTCAGGCATGCGCTGCGAAACGCGTTGCTGCCGGTACTGACCCTGGCCGGCCTGCAGGTCGGGACGATGGTGTCCGGCGCCATACTGGTGGAGACCGTTTTCTCGTGGCCGGGGATCGGCCCGCTCGCGCTGCAGGGCGTGTCATCTCGCGACACACCGCTCCTGGTCGGCATCTTCGTCATCGGCTCCGCGGCCGTGATCGTGGCCAACTTCGTCACAGACGCCCTGTACGGCGTCGTGGACCCCAGGATCCGGGTCGGGGCGACGTCGTCCAGATGAGCGCGGCGGACGTGGAAGCCGGCAGGCGGTGGGGCGCTCGCGGTCGCACGGTTGCGGTCGTTCGTTCGATCGTGACCGACCGCGCGGCACTCGCGGGGCTGATCCTTCTCGGACTGGTGCTCCTCGGTTCGGCGGCAGGGCCGTTCTTGTACGGCGGCCATGCGGACGCCAGGGTGGCGGCGCCGCTCATCCCTCCGCTCACTCCCGGTGCGCCCCTGCTCGGAACCGACTCCGTGGGGCGCGACACGCTCGCGCAACTGCTCGTCGGCGGGCCGCCCACCCTGGCCGTCGGGGTGCTCGCGGCGGCAATCAGCGTGCTCGTGGGGACCACCGTGGGAGGTCTCGCAGGGTTCTTCGGCGGCTGGATCGACGCGATCCTGATGCGAGTGACCGAACTGGTCCTGGTGATTCCCCTGATCCTGTTCGCGATCGCGATTCTCGCGTTCGTGCCAGCCACGGATCTCAACATCGCGGCAGTGATCGGGGCCCTGAGCTGGCCCATGACGGCGCGGGTCGCCAGGGCCGAGTTCCTGCGGCTGCGGGAGCTGGACTTCGTGACGTCGGCGCGCGTCGTGGGGGCCAGCGACTCCTACCTGATGTGGCGCGTGATCCTGCCCAACGCCCTGTCACCCCTGCTGGTCATGGCGAGCCTCGCCGTTGCAGGCGCGATCCTCGTCGCAGCCGGACTCAGCTTCGTTGGGCTCGTCGATCCCAACCAGCCAAGCTGGGGATTGATGCTGGCTTTCAACCGGTCGGCCCTGCTCTACGACCCCTGGCCCACGACGTTTGCCGGCCTGGCGATCTTCGTGACGGTTCTCGGAGTGGGCCTGCTCGCCGATGGGCTGAATGACGCCCTCAATCCGCGACTCAGGCAGTCATGAACGGCGCCGTTCTGCAGGTTCGCAGCCTGTCCGTCGTGTTCGGTGACACGACCGTGGTGGACGACGTGTCGTTCGATCTGGCCCCGCACGAGACGCTCGCACTTGTCGGCGAGTCCGGCTCGGGCAAGTCGGTGACGGCGCTTTCGATCATGCGGCTCATCGATCTGGTGCCAGGCGCGGAGATCACCGGTGGACGCGTTCTCCTTCGGGCCGACCGAGGGAAGGTCGACCTCACGCAGCTGTCCAGGCGGGAGATGCGATCGATTCGGGGGCGGGAGATCTCGATGATCTTCCAGGATCCGCTTGCCTCGCTCAATCCGGTCCTGAGCATCGGCGACCAGGTGGCAGAGGTCCTCCGGATACACAGGAAGCTGAGCCGGCGGGACGCGCTGAAGGGCGCGACCGAGATGCTGACCCGGGTGCGGATTCCCGACGCACGTCGTGTCGTGCGGCAGTACCCCCATGAGCTGTCGGGGGGCATGCGGCAACGGGTCGTGATCGCCATGGCGCTCGCCTGCGAGCCGAAGGTGCTCATCGCCGATGAACCGACCACCGCCCTGGACGTGACCATCCAGGAGCAGGTACTGGGCCTGATGCAGGTGCTGCAGGAAGAGTTCGCGATGGCCGTCCTGTTCATCAGCCACAACATGGGCGTGGTCGCCCAGATCGCCGACCGCGTCATGGTCATGCAGCGGGCACGCATCGTCGAGGAGGGTCCGGTCGAGCGGATATTCCGCGAGCCTGAGGCCGCGTACACGCGAACCCTGCTTGCGGCCGTTCCTCGTCTCGGCAGCATGGCGGGCCGGGATGGACCCATGCGGTTCAGTATCGGTGCCGGCGCATGAGCGTGCTCCTTGACGTCCGTGGGGTGACGAAACGGTACAGGTTGCCCGGCGGCAACGTGCTCTTTGCGCTCGCGGGCGTGAGCCTGCAGCTGCGCGCCGGCGAGACGCTCGGCGTCGTGGGGGAGAGCGGCTGCGGCAAGACCACGCTCGGCCGTGTCGTTCTGGGGCTCACCTCCCCTGATGCGGGCAGCGTGGAGTTCGACGGCAGGGACATCACGGCCCTGCGCGGGCGGGAGCTGCGCAGGGCCCGGCGCGACCTCGGGCTCGTGTCGCAGGACCCGTTCGGCAGTCTGAATCCGCGGGAGACGGTTGGCTTCTCGGTCAGCGAGCCCCTGCGGATCCATCGCGCGTATCCGCGCCCGGAAACGCGCGAGCGCGTGGCCGGGCTCTTCGAGATGGTCGGCCTGAGCCGCGCGGATGTCGACCGGTTCCCCCACGAGTTCTCGGGGGGCCAACGGCAACGGATCTGCATCGCTCGAGCGATGGCCCTGCAGCCGAGGCTGATCGTGGCCGACGAGCCGACCTCTGCGCTCGACGTGTCGATCCAGGCAAGCATCGTGAACCTGCTGCTCGACCTGCAGGAGGCGTTCCGGGTCTCGCTGCTGTTCATCAGTCACGACCTGGGGGTGGTGGAGAGGATGGCGCATCGCGTGGCGGTGCTCTGCCTGGGCCAGGTGGTCGAGTACGGCTCGAGACGGGCCGTCTTCGAGAACCCGCGTCACCCGTACACGCAAACGCTGATGGAAGCGGTCCCGATACCGGATCCGGCGAGGCGCCGTCGCCTCGAGGCCGGCGGCGCCGATCTCCCGAGTCCAGTGTGGCGTGCCGGCACGCACCCCGAGCCCGTGATGTTCGACGAGGTCGGCGCTGATCACTGGGTGGCGCGCGAGGATCCGCGCGACATGTTGGACATCGAGAAGGCACGGTGAATTGCCCGACCGGCAGAACGACCCGGCGCCTGGTGTGGAGGGAGCAGAAGACACAGTGGTTTTCGTTGCCAGCCTCGCAGGGCTTCCGGAGGTTCGAGCGGCCGTGGCTGAAGCCGGTGACCGGGCTCGATCGAACCTGCGCGGGACCTCGGCGGCCGTGCTCCGACGCGCGCGTCACCTCGACGATGTGCGATGACGCATGAGGAAACAGAGGAATCGACGATGACGCTCCTGGAAACGTACTCGAACGACCTTGCGGATCTCGTCGCGCGCATCGCCACGGAAGAGCACGATTCGATCACGCGTGCGGCGCGAGCGATGGCCGCGCAGATCCGGGATGGTCGACTGGTCCACGTGCTGGGCACCGGCTCCCACTCGATGATGGCCGTCGAGGAATCGCTCTGGCGCGCGGGCGGGCTTGCCGTCATGGACGGTGTGCTCGATGAAGGGTTCGCGCTGATGTCCGGGGCGCGCCGGTCGACGGCCATCGAGCGAGTCCCGGGCTACGCGCAAGCGATCCTCGCCTCGTGGGGGCTTGCGCCGGGCGAGCTGCTCGTCATCGTCAATGCCTACGGCATCAACGCTGCCACCGTGGACGCGGCACAGTACTGCCGCGACCACGAGATCACGTCCGTGGCTGTGACCTCGGTCTCGCTCCAGCGCGCGCTGCCACCGGATCATCCGGCACGGCACCCGAGTCGGCGCAACCTCTGCGACCTCGCCGACATCGTCATCGACTCCAAGGTCCCGATGGGTGACGCCGTCGTGCGCGTGCCGGGAGTGGAGGAGCGAATGGGTGCGACGTCCACCTTCGCCAACGCGTTCGTCCTTAACGCGCTGATGATGGAGACGGGTGCCGAGCTGGTGCGGCACGGCGAAGCCGTTCCGGTCTGGAGGAGTGGCAACAGCCCCGGCGGCGACGAGGCGAACAAGAGCCTGCTGGCGCAGTACGCATCGCGGGTCCGGAAGCTGTGATGCACGACCGACCTCGGGGCGCAGCGGCATCCGGCACAAGCGCCGTTCCGTCACCGACGCACTCGATCGAAGGGTATCTCGCCGAGTCGGGGATCCCGGTCTGCATTCGATGGCAGGGAGGAACCGTCACCAGCATCGAGTCGACCGACACGGCCCCTCCCGTGTGGGTCTCGGCCGGGCTGATCGACCTTCAGGTCAACGGCTACGGTGGCCACGACTTCAACACCGCAGGCAGCGATCCGGCCGAGGTGGTGGCTGCGGTTCGGGCGCTGTGGAACCACGGAGTGACGCGCCTCTGCCCGACCATCTGCACCGACTCCGAGGACAACATGCTGCGGTGCCTGGAGCTGGTCGCCGCGGCCCGCAGGCTCGACACGCTCGTTGCCCATTCGATCGTGGCGATCCACGTCGAGGGGCCACACATCTCGAGCGAAGACGGCCCACGCGGCGTCCATCCGCTGGTCCACGTTCGTCCCCCGGACCTCGCGGAGTACCGACGCTGGCAGGCGGCTGCCACCGGCCTCATCGGCATCGTGACCCTGGCCCCGGAACTGCCCGGTGCGCTCGACTACATCGACGCGCTGTCCTCGGAGGGCATCGTCGTCTCGGTCGGGCACACGGGCGCGACCGCTGGCCAGATCCGTGCGGCGGTCGAGGCCGGCGCCTCGCTGTCCACGCACCTGGGGAACGGCGCGCACGCGTCGATCCAGCGCCACCCCAACTACATCTGGGAGCAGCTTGCGGAAGACCGCCTCGCCGCGACCTTCATCCTCGACGGGCGGCATCTCCCGGGGGCGGTGGTCCGAAGCATGCTGCGGGCCAAAGGCACGGCCAGGAGCATCGCGGTCAGCGATGCCGTCGCGCTCGCCGGCATGCCCCCGGGGCGGTACCGGGGGTTTGGCACCGAACTGGAGCTGACCCCGGATGGGCGGCTCGTGCTGGCGGGAACCTCGTACCTGGCCGGCTCCACCGTGACGGTGGAGCAGTCGATCGCCTTGGTCATGCGACATGCCGGGCTCTCGCTCGCCGATGCCGTCCGGCTCTCGACGTCCAACCCGGCGGCGCTGCTCCCACCGGACCGTGTCGGCAGCAGCGGGTACCTCCGCGAGGGCGGGACGGCGGATCTCGTCGCGTTTCGAATCCAGCCGGAGACCGGCGACGTCCAGGTGGAACAGACGGTCGTCGCAGGGACGACGGTCTTTCAGCGGTCGACAGCGACCGCCCTCGCAGTTGGGGCAGAACCGTGACGGCAGAGGGACGTAGCCAGGTGGGTGATCGACTGACGGTGATCGCGGCGGCCACGGCGGACGGCGCTGCCGGGGCGGCGGCGGCCGGGGCGGCCTCGTTACTTCGGGAGCTGCTGCGGAGGCAACCGAGGGTCCGAGCACTGTTCGCTGCGGCGTTGAGCCAGGAGGCGTTCCTGGGACGGTTACGCGCCGAGGCGGGGATTGCCTGGTCGCGCATCGACGCCTTCCAGCTCGACGAGTACGTTGGCCTGCCGATCGGGCACCCGGCGTCGTTCGGCCAATGGCTGCGGCACCGGCTATTTGGCGCCGTGGATCCGGGCAGCGTTGCCCTGCTGAACTGCGCATCCGACAACGGCGAGGCCGAATGTGCCCGATACGCCGGCCTGCTCGCCGGGGCGACGATCGACATCGCGTTTCTGGGCGTGGGCGAGAACGGGCACCTCGCGTTCAACGATCCGGCCGTCGCCGACTTCGACGACTCACTCATGGTCAAGGTCGTGCCCCTGGACTCCGTGAGCCGGCACCAGCAGGTGCATGACGGAGCCTTTGAGTGCGTGGAGCAGGTGCCGCGGCAGGCCATGACGGTCACCATTCCGCGGATCTTCACCGCGCGGCACGTGGCCGTGCTCGTGACCGGCGTTCGCAAGGCGGCAGCCGTCGCCGCCATGCTGGATGGACCGGTCTCCCGGGACTGCCCGGCGAGCTTCCTGAGGCGGCACCCTGATGTCCGGGTCTACGTCGACCAGGCGGCGCTCTCCAACCTCCTGCCCGACTGGCCAGGGCCGGCCCCTGCCTCTACCGCAACTGTCGGCGGAGAGCATGGCCTATGGGGTGCCTGACCGACGCGGTCGCACAGATCGTGGACGGGCGGGAGCGGTGCCCTGACCGGTGGTCGGGGAAGTCGACCTGGTGGCGCCCCAGCGCGGGTGACCTCGTCCGTCGCTTCCGGGGCACGGTTGTCAGGCGATGCGCCCGCGACCTCGCAGTCGCGTGGCCGGCTCGCGCTTGGCGGCGGCGCGGGCATATCGCGGCATGCATCCAACGCCCACATCCACGGCACGCGGAGGTGGGGTCCGTCGCTGGTGCCGCACGTGGCCGTGGCCCGGGCTACCGCCCGAGGTGCGGCGCGAGATCGCTCATGCCGATCCGACGTGCCATGCGATCTCCGACTCGGTGCGCATCTGTGCCGCCCCGCAGGACTCGCGCACGACCAGCGTTGTCGGAAGCATCACGCGAGCGGGCCCCCGGGAGCTGTCACGGAGCCGCTCGAACAGGAGCGTGATCGCCTGCTGACCTGCCTCCTGGATCGGCAGGCGCACCGTCGTGAGTGCAGGCATCAGGAGCGGGGCAAAGGGCTGATCATCCACCCCCACGACGGCCACATCTCCCGGGACACGAAGGCCCCGGCTCTGCACCGTCCGCATCACAACGGCAGCCACGCTGTCGTCCGAGGCGATGACCGCCGTCGGTGGGGTCGGCACGGACAGCAGCTGCTCCGTGGCCGCCTGCCAATCGGCCGGACCTGCCGTGTAGTCGGCTGCAGCCACATACTCGTCGATGAACGCGAGCCCGCATTCAGCCAGGCCGAACCGGTAGCCCTGGAAACGTTCATCGGTTCCCTTCCGGTCGGAGGGACCACGCAGGAAGGCGATCCGTCGGTGGCCCAGGCGATGGAGATGCCGGACCGCGGAGGCGATCCCTTGCGTGTTGTCCCAGGTGATCCGGTCGAAGGCTCCTCCGCTGCCCGAACGGTTGATGCTCACCACCGGAATGGAGCTGGCCAACCTGTCGAGCAGGCTGTCATCGCGGTAGTCCGACGTCGACAGGAGGATGACGCCTTCGACTTCTTTCTCCTGCAGGAGATCGAGCGCGTTCTGTTCCTCGTCGGCCGTGGACGCATGGCAGAGCAGGACGTTGTAGTTGGACTGCCGCGCCACCCGCTCGATGACGCTCACAGCGCTGAAGAACAGCGGCGTGGCGATCTCCGCGATGACGAGGCCGATCGTCGCCGTCTGCCGTATGGCCAGGCTGCGGGCTACCTGGCTCGGGTGGTAGCCAAGTGCACGCGCAGCCTCCAGCACACGAACCCGCGTTGCAGGCCGCATGGCGTCCGTGCGGTTGTTGAGAACGTTGGAGACTGTCGTGATCGACACGCCGGCCAGCTTGGCGACTTGCTCGATCGTTGCGCGTCGGCGCTTCTGTTCCAATCCCAGCCACCGTGAGTGTATCGGTCCAGTAAAGCGATTTCGCAACGATACCAGAACGCCAAGCGACGTCAATGATAAGGTTATCTTGAGCTGACATCGCAGGGCCTTGGCGTTGCCGCGTTGACGGAGTGTTCCGTTCAGTGTAGCGTTTCAGTGAACTCTCCAATCAGGGCTCTGGCCACGGACGGCCAGCTGAGCAAGGGAGGCGCTGCGAACATGCCGCGCTTGCCGCGTCGCCATCCATGGAGTCATCCAGGTGGAACATGGTCATCCCCGTGTGAAGCGATGCCGGTCGAGGTGCCCGTCCCCGCCACCGCCACGGGCATGACGGGGAGGGAGGCGCGATGACCGATGGGACGCCGGGCGGCACGGCGCTGTTCGACCTGTCCGGCCACGTGGCGGCCGTGATCGGCGGCACCGGCGTGCTGGGCGGGGCGCTGTGCCATGGGTTCGGCGCGGCCGGGGCGGCGGTGGCGGTGCTGGGCCGCTCGCGCGAGCGGGCCGACGCGCGGGTCGCGGCGCTGCGGGCCGAAGGGGTGGCGGCCGCGGCCGTCCTGGCCGACGCGGGCGATCGAAGCGCGCTCGAGGACGCGCGCCGGCAGGTCGAGGGAGCGCTCGGGCCGGTCGACATCCTGGTCAACGCGGCGGGCGTCAACAGCGCCACCCCCTTCTTCGAGATCGGCCTCGCGGAGTGGCACGCCATCCTCGACACGAACCTGACCTCGGCGTTCCTGGCCTGCCAGGTCTTCGGGCACGCCATGGTGGAGCGCGGCCGGGGCGGCAGCATCATCAACATCTCCTCGACCAGCTCGGAGATCCCCCTCTCGCGGGTGCTGACCTACTCTGTCTCGAAGGCGGGGGTCAACATCCTGACCCGCTATCTCGCGCGCGAGCTGGCGCCCCATCGCATCCGGGTCAACGCCATCGTCCCGGGGTTCTTCCCCGCCGAGCAGAACCGCCGGCTGCTCTCCGAGGAGCGCGTCCGCGCGATCCTCGGGCACACGCCCGCGGGGCGCCTGGGCGAGCCGGACGAGCTGGTCGGCACGGCCGTCTGGCTCGCCTCGGAGCGGGCGTCCGGGTTCGTGACCGGCGCCCTCATCCCGGTCGACGGCGGGTTCGCCGCCATGACCATCTGACGCAGCGGAGGACCCCCATGGCCGACCCACTCGCCATCCCGGAAGCCGGGGCCCTCGACTTCCTCTCGCTGGGTGGCGTGGTGATCCGCCTCGATCCCGGCATTGTGCCCTTCCGCAGGGCCCGGGAGGCCACTATCCACGTCTCGGGCGGCGAGTACAACGTCGCCGCGAACCTCGCCGACTGCTTCGGGTTGCACACGGGGATCGCCACCGCCATGGTGGACTATCCGATCGGCGAGCTCGTGGATGCGCGGATCCGCGCCATGGGGGTCGCCCCCTTCTACCGCCGCTTCGAGCACGACGGGGTGCGCGGGCCCAACATCGCCACCGTGTACAGCGACCGGGGCTTCGGGGTGCGCGCCCCGCTCGTCTTCTACGACCGCGCCGACGAGGCGGCCGCGCGCCTGGGCCCCGGCGACTTCGACTGGCCCGCGATCGTCGCCGCTGGGGTGCGCTGGTTCCACAGCGGGGGCATCTTCGCCGCACTCTCGCCCTCCACGGCGGCGCTGATCGCCGAGGGCATGGCGGCCGCCCACGCCGCGGGCGCGGTGGTCAGCTTCGATCTGAACTACCGGGCCAAGCTGTGGGCCCCCCAGGGAGGCCAGGCGCGGGCACAGGCGGCGCTCGCCCGCCTGGTCGAGCAGGTCGACGTGCTGGTGGGCAACGAGGAGGACCTGCAGGCGGGCCTGGGTATCCCGGGGCCCGCGGTGGCCGCCGCCTCGGGCCTCGATCCCTCCGCGTTCCTGGCCATGATGGAGCAGGTGGTGGCCCGCTTCCCGCGCGTCAAGGTGGTGGCCACCACGCTGCGCGAGGTGCACTCGGCCAACCGTCACAGCTGGAGCGCGGCGGCCTGGGCGAACGGGCGCTCGTACCTCGCCCCCACCCTGGAGCTCGACGTGTACGACCGGGTGGGGGGCGGCGACGGCTTCGCCGCGGGCCTCTTCTACGGGCTCCTGGCGGGGGAGGCGCCCGAGGCGGCGCTGCGCCTCGGCTGGGCCCACGGCGCCCTCCTCACCACCTTCCCCGGCGACACCACCATGGCCACCCTCGCGCAGGTGCGGGCGCTCGCGCAGGGCGGCTCGGCGCGCATCCAGCGATGACGGCCCGGCCGCGGAGAGTGGGGTGATGAGGCCGGCCGGTCCCCCGGGCGAGGGGAGAACCGGTGTGCCGCCCGCGGAGGACCGGCGCCCGCACGTGCCCGACGAGGCGCTGCGCGATCCGCCGACCCTGGGCGAAACGGGGGCCACGACCCCCGGCGACGAGGAGTCCCCGTTCGCCGAGTTCCTGGACGGCACCCTGCCCGCGTGGGCCCTGGTGCGCCAGCGCCTGGACCCCGCCGAGGTCGGGGACGTGCGCGCCGCCGTGCGGGCCGCCCTGGCGCCGGTGGCCGCGTCCATCGTGCCCGGCGCGCGGGTCTGCCTGGCCGTGGGGAGCCGCGGCATCGACCGCATCGACGCGGTGGTGGCGGCGGCGGTCGGGTGGGTCCGCGAGGCCGGCGCCGAGGTCTTCATCGTGCCCGCCATGGGCAGCCACGGCGGCGCCACCGCAGAGGGCCAGCGCGAGGTGCTCGCCAGCTACGGCATCACGCCCGATACGGTGGACTGCGAGATCCGCTCCTCCATGGCCACGGTCGAGCTCGGCGAGGTGCGCCCGGGGGTGCCGGTGTTCCTGGACCGGCATGCCTTCGAGGAGGCCGACCTGATCGTGCCGATCAACCGGGTCAAGCCCCACACTGACTTCACCGGCGCGATCGAGAGCGGCTTGGCCAAGATGATCGCGATCGGCCTGGGCAAGCAGAAGGGCGCGGACGCGTTCCACCGCCAGGGGTTCGCCACGTTCCACGAGCTGATCCCGGCGGTCGCGACGTATACCCTGGCACATGCCCCGATCCCCTTCGGCCTGGCCCTGGTGGAGAACGGCCACGCCCGCCTGGTGCACCTGGAGGCGGTGCCCGCCGCGCGGATCCTCGCGCGCGAGCCCGAGCTGTTGCGCCTGGCCCGCGACGCCATGGCGCGCCTGCCCCTGGCGGCCATCGACGTGCTGGTGCTCGATCGCATCGGCAAGGACATCAGCGGCCTGGGCATGGACTCCAACGTGGTCGGCCGCTACTACACCGGGTCCACCGGCATCCCCCCGGCGATCCAGCGCATCGTGGTGCGCGACCTGACCGAGGAGACCGAGGGCAACGCGGTCGGGATCGGCATGGCCGACGTGGTGCTCCGCCGCGCGGTCGAGCGGATGGACGCGCCCAGGACCTACGTGAACTGCATCACCGCCAAGACCCCCGAGGGTGCCCGGGTGGCGCTGACCGTGGACACCGATCGCGAGGCGCTGGCGGTGGCCCTGGCCTGCTGCCTGCGGGTGGTCCCGGAGGAGGCCCGGATCGTGCGGGTCCGCGACACCAAGCACCTGGAGCTGCTGTATGTCAGCGCGCCGGCACTGCCCGAGGCGCTCGCGGCGGGCTGCGAGCTGCTCGAGCCGCCCCACCCGATCCGCTTCGACGGGGCGGGCATGTTCGCCGAGGAGGGCCTGGAGCCCGGTGCCCCCGGGTGAGCCGGCAGCTGCGCGTTTCAGACGGTTCCCGCCGGCGTTCCGTGACCGAAGCCCCTGGCGGCGCGCCGCGCGATGCGCCAGTATTCGCGCTGGCAACGCACGCTGGAATCGCCGGGAGGCAGGTGAGATGTCGCTGGCCGAGGGTCGTGCCGCGTCCGCCGTGCGGCGCACGTGGCGCCAGGAGCAGCATGAGATCGCCCAGGTCGTCGCTCGCACCCTGCAGGCCGCGGACGGGGCGGGCGACGTCGTCGTCGCGCTCGGCGGCGGAACGGCGCGTGGCCTGCTCGACGCGATCGAGCAGCACGTCCTCCCGTACCTCGACTGGGAGGAGGCGATCTGCCACCCGGTGATCGACCGCGTGGCCGGCACGCCGCGGGCCAGCCGCCGCCTGCGTCTGCAGCTGGAGCAGGTCCGTGGCCGGATCCTGCTGGTGGAGGCAGACTGGACCCTGCTGCGGCATGCGCCGACACGGCGGCAGCTCCGCAGCGTCCGGGCACATCTCCGCGACCTGGCGGCCGCGCTGCGTGCGCACCTGGAGCAGGAGGACCGGATCCTCGCCCCCATGTTCGGGGCGGCGGGTGCCTGATCTCGAGCCGGCGTCCGCGGCCTCGGTGGCGGACCCGAGCACCGAGTCCCGCGATCGATGCGCCGACGGCGGGGCGTGGCGCGGTCCCGTACGGCCGTGCGACGCCCGGTGCTCCGCATGCCGGTGCCGATGATCCGTTCCGATCCGAACGTCCGTGCCTTCCACGCCCGTCTGCTCGCGGCCCCGTGCTGCGCGGCGCTCGTCGATCACGACCGGCTGGACGCCGCGCTCTCCAGCCCGGTCGGCATCGTGTTCGTGCTGCGCGCCGACGGGCTCGAACTGCGGCCGCTGGTGGCGCGGGTGCACGCCGCCGGAAAGCTCGTGGCCGTTCACCTGGATCTCATCGACGGCGTTCGTCCCGATCGGGCGGGTGTTCGGTGGCTCGGCCACGCCGGGGCCGACGCGGTGATCAGCTCGCACGGCCAGCTCATGCCGGCCATCCGCCACGAGGGCATGGTCGCGATCCACCGGCTGCTGCTGGTACGCCGCGGTCTTCTCGACGCCGCGCTCGGCGCCACGTCCAAGTCGGGGGCGGACATCGTGGAGGTGCTGCCGGGCGTCATCCTGCCCGAGGTCAGGGCGCTGCTGCCCTCCCTCGGCGTCCCACTGCTCGCCGGAGGGTTCATCCGGACCGAGGCGCAGGCACGCGCCGTACTCACCGCTGGTGCCATCGGGGTGACCACCAGCGCCGAGAACCTGTGGACCGTGGACCTGAGGTGAGCGAGCCGTGCGCCTCCTGACGCCGGTCTTCGTCGCCACGAACGGGCGCGAGGCGGTCGTGCCGCCCCAGGGTCTCGAGGCCGGCGTCCTCCTGCGCGATCTCGACCTGATGACGCTGATCGTGGCCGCGGGCACGGCGACGACGACCCTGGCGGTGGATCTCGACAGCGTCGAGGGGCTCAACGCCGACGCGGCCGCGGCCCGGTTTCTGGCCGTGGACCTGGGGGTGGACGTGGTGATCACGCGCCGCCCCGCGGTGGCGAGTCGCGTGGCGGCGCTCGGTCGGATCGCACTGCTCCATGTCTTCGCGTTCGATTCGACGGGCCTCGCCCGGTCGCTCGAGGGTCATCCGCGGGAACCGGGGATCGGCACGGTCCTGTCGCCCGGACCCGTGCTGGACCATCTTCCGGTCGCCGAGGTGGAACGACTGCCGCGGCCCCTGGTGGCATATGGGTTCATCGAGACCGCGGACCGGGCGTGGACCCTGCTGGAGTGTGCCGACAGCGTCGTGGTCCGGCCAGCGTGTGCGCTGGAAATGGCCGAGTCCGCAGGCTCACCCCGACTCCCCGCGTCGCCGGGCGGTGGACGGGGGAGCGTCGAGCGAGGAGGCTGACACCGGGTCGGTTCGTGCGCCGGGCCGGTACACCTGGCCGGTACGCTCCGACAACGGGCCGGTACGCTCTTGACAATCGTGTTCGCGGCGGCTAGAAAGCGGTCAGCCCAAGCTCCGGGACCATGACTCGGACAGGTCCCGCCCCGGCGTGTGTTCGGGGCGGGTTTTGTTTTCCGCCGAGCCGGGTCGCAGCCGGAGGAGGCTCCCCTCCATGGTCCTCAGGATCGACCAGCCACCGCCTGACTTTCCCGTGGTGCCATTGGGTGAATCGCCCGGTCCCGCCGGGGCACCGACCGCGGCTCAGGCGGCCGGGAGCCGGGACTCCGCACCCTGGCCGGCCGTGGACCGCGGGGTGTCCGCGAAGACGCTGCGCTCGATCCTCGCCGCCGCGGCCGCGCACGAGCTCCGCTCCACGCTCGCCCTCGTCAGCGGCTACAGCCAGAGCCTTCAGCACCTGGCGCTGGATGCACCGACCCGCCGCCAGTACCTCGAGCGGATCATCTCAGCCGCCACCACGCTGACCGAATGCGCCGACGAGCTCGTGAACCTCGCGGACGACGAGCGTCCGGCCCTGCAGCGCGAGCCGGTCGCCGTCTCCTGGCTGATCGAGCATGCAGTCCGCGAGCTGACGGCGGGCGAGACCGGTGAAATCGCGTGCGACATCGCACCCGGCCTGCCGCTCGTCGAGGTGGACGCCGCGTGGGTTCTCCACGTGGTCAGGAACCTCGTGACGAATGCCCGGAGGCATGGCGCCGGTTCGACGGGGGTGACCATCCGCGCCCGCCAGGGTCGCGACAGCGTGATCGTGAGCGTGGAGGACGACGGTCCCGGCGTGGATCCCGGGGATCGCCCCCACGTCTTCGAGGCCTTCTACCGGGGCGCCCGCGCACGCACCGCCGGAGTCCCGGGTTCCGGCATCGGCCTCTATGTCTGCCGGCGCCTCATCGAAGCCCACGGGGGTGAGATCTGGCTCGGCCCCGCCACCGGCGGCACGTCGATCTCGTTCAGCCTGCCGCTGTGGCACGCCTCCGCTGCGGAGCGGCCCGTCTCGGGCCCGGGGGACGACGCCCTGGCGCTCGGCTGACGGGGCACGACCTTCGGGGTCGCCATGAGCCGGGACCCGGGCTTGACCCGGCGGGCGGTGCCGGCCTCGGCTACGCCTTCGGGCGCGCGGTCAGGTACAGGCTGAGGGCGCCGACGGCGACCACCGCTGCGAACAGGAAGATTCCGGTGCCTCCCCCGGGCAGGCCCGCGTCAACCAGCACCCACGCCAGGACGAGTGCCACGATGGGACCCAGGAACAGCTCGGGGCGGTCGCCGACGAGGAAGTCGTACCAGAAGGCGCCGAAAGAGCGCAGGTAGCGCACGGCCCTACTCCCGGACCGTCGCCGGTGCGGCCACGAGGCGCGTCGGCAGCAGCGATCGCACGGCCCAGACACCCACCAGGCTCGCCGCCAGATACGCCGCGAGGAGCACCAGCAGCACGGCGTCGCTGCCGGGCCAGGCGATCCCGACACCCTCGCCGGCCCAGAACGTGCCGAACGTGACGAGCATCAACCCGACCCCGTACTTCAGCCCGTTCTCCGGTACGCGGGCGAGGGGCCGGTGCAACACGGCGCCGACCGCCAGGACCAGCGCGCCCGCGATCGCGGCACCCAGCGCGGCCGGGCCGAGCTGACCTGCCGAGGCGCCGAAGGTGACCACGATGAAGGCCACCTCGAGTCCCTCGAGGAGCACGCCCTTGAACGCCACGGTGAAGCTGATCCAGTCCATGCCCTCCGCGGGGACCGGTGCCTCTGCCCGCAGCTGGGCGACCTCGCGCTCGAAGATCGCCGCCTCGTCGTGCTTGGCCCTGGCTCCCGTCGCACGCAGGATCGCCTTGCACAGCCATTGGAGCCCGAACACGAGCAGGAATGCGCCCACGACCAGGCGGAGAATCGCGATCGGGATGAACACCACGATCGCCGTGCCGAACACGCCCACGATCACCGTCAGCGCCACCATGGCCGCGACCACGCCCACGAGGGTGGATCGCCACTGGCGAGTCATGCCGACGGCGAGCACGATCGTCAGCGCCTCGACGAACTCCACCACCGACGCGACGAACGCGGGTGCCGCCGCCACCAGCGTCTGCATCAGCCCTCCTGATGTAATACCTGCTACATCAAACATTCGTGATCGTAGTCGCTCGGCCTCGCGCGGTCAAACGGCCGGCGGCGCCGTGTGGACCGCCAGTGGCCGGCCGGTGGGCAGGCCGTATGATCGGGCAGATGGTTCGGCAGGCAGCGGGGGACGGGAGTTCGACGGCGGGGTCACCGCGTCCGCGGTTCATGGTGCTGGTCTACCGGGTGCCGGCGAAGCCCTCCGCGAACCGTGTCTACGTGTGGCGGATGCTGAAGAAGGTGGGTGCGGTCTACCTGCAGCAATCGGTGTGCGTCTTCCCGCAGAACCCCCGGGTCTGGCGCGATCTCCGACCGATCCTCCGGCGGATCGAGGACTCCGCCGGCGAGTACCATCTGCTGCCGCTCCGGAGGCCCCCGCCCGAGGAAGAGCAGAAGCTCGTCTCGCAGTTCATCGAGCAGACCTCGCGGCACTATGCCGAGATCGTCGAGGACTGCGAGGTGAACTTCACCAAGGAGATCGAGTTCGAGACGTTCCGCCAGAACTTCACGTACGAAGAGGCGGAGGAGATCCGCAGCGACTACGAGAAGGTCTGCGCCTGGTTCGAGCGGGTGAGGGAGCGCGACTGGTTCGGCGCTCCCAACCAGCAGGAGGCGCGCGTGTGGCTCGACAGGTGCGCCGGGATGCTCGAGGCCTTCGAGGCGCGCGTCTTCGAGTCCCAGGACTCCGGCAGCGACCGCGCCCTTGCCGGCGCCGTTGGGCCGCTCCCGGGTGCCGGCAGGCGCGCCGTCGGGCGCAGCCGGCGGGCCCGCCGATCGTCCCCGCAATGACGGCTCGGCGCGATCCTTGCCATAATCCGCCGGACAGCCTGCCTGTCTCCCCTTCCGCCAGTCCGCAGCTCGGGGTCCAGATGACGGACGCTCCTCAATCGTGATGCCAGGCGACACACCCGGCGCGGCACGCGCCGACGCGCTGGGCGCGACCGCCGAGACCGGCACGGCCGCCCACGACGCAGCGCCGACCGGCCAGGCGCCCGTGCACACGCTCGGCAGGCGCAACGAGCGGCTCCTGATGACGCTCGTGGTGATCTACAGCGCGCTCGTCGTGCTGCTGATGTTCCTCCGTGGCATCGAGATCACGCCGGACGTGATGGCGGTCGCCTTCGGGCTGGGTGCCGTCCTCCTGGGCCGGGGCCGGCTTTTCCTGCGGGACTGGCTGCCGTTCGTCGCGCTGTTCCTGGCCTACGAGCTCATGCGAGGGCTGGCCGACAACGTCGGCCTCCCGGTCCACATCACCGACATGGTCACCGCCGAGCGGCTGGTGGCCTTCGGGCGGATCCCGTCGCAGCTCCTGCAGGACGCGTTCCACCCGGCGACCGGGGTCGACATCGTGGCGGAGCTGGCAACGGTCGTCTACATGCTCCACTTCGCGCTGCCGCTCGTGACCGGCTTCATCCTCTGGGTGTGGCGGCGCGCGCACTACTACGACTTCGTGGCTGCCCTGATCCTGCTGAGCCTGTGGGGCTTCGTGACCTTCGTGCTGATCCCCACGGCCCCGCCGTGGTACGCGGCGCAGGTGGGCGCGCTCAACGGGCCGGACGGGCACGCGGTCATCTCCTACCTCAAGCCCGGCGCCTTCGACACCCTTGCCAACTTCTTCGGGTTCAAGGCCGACTACATCTACACGTACACCTTCTACGACGTGAACCCGAACGGGTTCGCGGCGTGGCCGTCGCTGCACGTGGGCTACCCGTTCCTGTCGTTCCTGGTGCTGCGGCGGGCATTCGGCAAGATCGGCTGGATCGGGTTCGCCTACACCCTGCTGGTTGCCTTCTCGGTCATGTACACCGGCGACCACTGGCTGATCGACTGCATCGGCGGCGTGGCCTACGCGTACGTGTCGTACTACCTGATCGTTCGGGCCCCGGCGGTGCAGCGGCGCCTGGCCCGCCTGCGGGACGACACGCTGGGCGTGGGCAGCATGGGTGGCGTCCGCGAGTGGGTCACCACCTTCCCGTCCACCGTCTCGTGGCCGCGCCTCGTGCTCGGTGCCGTCATCGCGGTGGCGGGCGTGGACGGCGTGCAGACCATGGAGCACGCGAGGGACACGGCAACGTGGCTGTATCTCGTGCCCTGGGCCGTGCTCGTGGTGGGGCTGTGGCTGGTGGCGGTCGCTGTCGTCAGGCGTGGGAGGACCGCGCGGTGATCCCGCACGAGCGATTCGAGTCGGCCCGGGCCCGCGCGGCGGCCGAACGCGCGCGGCAGGGGCTCCCGGCGCTGGCAGAGGCCGGGCTGGCGGTGATCGGCGGGTCGGGCCTCTACGAGATCGAGGGCCTGAGCGACGTGGTCGAGGTGCGCCCCGGGACGCCCTATGGCCCGCCGTCCGATGCGCTGGTGGTGGGGTCGCTCGGCCCGACTCGCATCGCGTTCCTGCCGCGGCACGGGCGCGGCCACCGGCTTACGCCGTCGGAGGTGCCCTACCGGGCGAACATCTACGCGCTCAAGCTGCTGGGCGTGGGATCCGTGGTGGCCGTCTCCGCCTGCGGCTCCATGCGGGACGAGATCCGGCCGCGCGACGTGGTGGTGCCGGACCAGTTCATCGACCGCACGAAGGACCGTGCCGCCACCCTCTACGGCGGTGGTGTGGTGGTGCACGTCGCGTTCGCCGACCCGTTCTGCCCGGTGCTGTCGGCGCGCCTCGCCGACGAGGCCGAGGCGGTGTTCGAGGACGCGGATGGGGCTGCCGCCGGGACGGCGGCGGCCCGGCGGGTCCACCGGGGCGGCACCTACGTCGCGATGGAAGGGCCCCAGTTCTCGACCCGGGCCGAGTCGCACCTGTACCGCAGCTGGGGCGCCAGCGTGATCGGCATGACCGGGCTCCCGGAGGCCAAGCTCGCCCGGGAGGCGGAACTGTGCTACGGGATGCTCGCGTACGCCACCGATTACGACTGCTGGCACGAGGGCGAGGAGGCGGTGACCGTCGCCCAGGTGGTGGCGAACCTCGGCGCCAACGTCGCGTCGGCCAGGGCCATCCTGCGCCGGATCGCGACCACGGGAGCGCCCGGCCGCGACCGGTGCGCGTGCGCGTCGGCACTGTCGGGTGCGATCCAGACGGATCACTCGGCGGTCGACCGGGAGCGGGTGCGAGAGCTGGCGCTGCTGCTGGGCGGAGAGCTGCCCGCGGGCTGATGCGCCGGCTGGGCGTCGATCGGGGGGTCGATCCATGAGCGAAGCGCCCGCGCCGCGCGAGCAATCCGGTCGAGTGGCCTCCTCCTCGCCGCTGATCGCGCCCGACGCGCTGCTGGCCCGCATGGGCGACCTCGACCTGCGGATCGTCGACGCACGCTGGTACCTGGGGCGGCCCGGACAGGGCCGCGCGGCGTACGAGGCGGGGCATCTGCCGGGCGCCATCCATCTGGACCTCGACGAGGATCTCAGCGCGCCGCAGGGCCCCGGGCGCCATCCGCTGCCGGAGCCGGCCGCGTTCGCCCGGCGCATGGAGGACGTGGGGATCGGCTCGCGCCAGACCGTGGTGGGGTACGACGACCAGGGCGGCTGGGTGGCCGCGCGACTGTGGTGGATGCTCGAACGCCTCGGCCACCGGCATGTCTTCGTGCTCGACGGAGGCCTGCGGGCCTGGGCCGACGCCGGTGGGCCGCTCACCACCGAGGTCCCGGCCTGGCCTTCCTCGCGCCTCGATGTCGGCGGCGGATGGACCGGCACGATCGACCGGGACGCCCTGCGGCAACGGCTCGGGCAGGTGGTGGTGCTCGACGCACGGGCGGCGGCGCGGTACCGCGGCGAGGTGGAGCCGATCGACCCGGCAGCTGGCCATGTCCCGACCGCGATCAGCGCGCCGTTCGAGGCGAACCTGGGTCCGGATGGCCGGTTTCTGCCGCCCGACGCGCTCGCCAGGCGGTTCCGCGAGCTCGGCGCGGACGGCGCGAGGCTGGTGGTCACGTACTGCGGGAGCGGCACGTCTGCCCTCCATCACGCACTGGCGATGCGCCTGGCCGGCCTGCCCGACCCCATCCTCTACGTCGGATCCTGGAGCGACTGGAGCCGGGCGGGGTACCCCGTGGCGACGGGGCCGGAACCGGGAGGACTGCCGAGGTGAGGCTCGCCGGGCCCCGCGTTCGGAGGGGCGCGCCGGCGGCCGTGCTCGCGGTGCTCCTGATCGCGGCGTGCGGCCGCTCGTCCGCACCGACCACCGCTCCGTCCACCATGGGCGCCACCTCGGCCCTCGTTCCCTCCGTCGCGCCGGCTTCCTCGCCCGGTCCGTCATCCGCTGCGTCAACCGGCCCGCCGTCCGCTTCGTCGTCCTCCGGCGCCACGACCGCGGCGGACTGGCCCGTCTACCATCGCGACGCGGCACGGACCGGCATGGATCCGGCGTTTCCTGCCCCGCACGGCCGGCTGGTCGTGGCATGGTCGCGGGCCCTCGACGGCGCGGTGTACGCCGAGCCCCTGGTCGTGGACGGGCGCGTGATCGCCGCCACCGAGCACGACACGGTCTACGCGCTGGACCCCGCGGACGGGCGCGTGGTCTGGCAGCGCCACCTGGGGACGCCGGTCCCACTCTCGACGCTGCCCTGCGGCAACATCGACCCGCTCGGCATCACCGGCACCCCCGCGTACGATCCCGTGACCGGCTCGCTCTTCGTGGCCGCGGAGGTGCAGGGTCCTCGTCACGTCCTCTTCGCGCTGGACCCTGCCGCCGGCACGGTCCGCTGGTCGCGTGGGGTGGACCTTCCCGGCGACGATCCGGCGACCCACCAGCAGCGCCCGGCGCTCGCGGTGGGAAACGGGTACGTCTACGTGGGCCTCGGGGGGCTCGCCGGCGACTGCGGCAACTACCGGGGGGAGGTCGTGGGCGTCCCGGCGACAGGCCAGGGCCCGACGATCTCGTACCGCGTGCCCACGGCGCGCGAGGGAGCGGTCTGGGCGACCGCGGGACCGGCGATCGACGGGTCGGGCCACGTGTACGTATCGGTCGGCAACGGGAGCTCCACCACGACCTACGACGGGAGCGACTCGGTCCTGGAACTCTCGCCCGCCCTCCGGCTGCTGTCCCGCTTCGCCCCATCGACCTGGGCGCAGGACAACGCGACCGACGCCGACCTCGGCTCACTCGGCCCGGTGCTCGTCCCGGGTGGCTGGGTCTTCATCTCGGGCAAGAGCGGCACCGGCTACACCCTGCGGCAGGGCGCCCTCGGCGGCATCGGGGGACAGGTCGCCTCGGCCCCGGTCTGCGCGGCGTTCGGCGGTGCGGCCCGGCTCGATACCACCGTGTTCGTGCCGTGCCAGGACGGGCTGCGCGCGGTCCGCATCGGGTCGGACGGTTCGATTCACGCCGCATGGCGCACCGCGTCGGGCGCCGACGGGTCCCCTGTCGTGGGTGGTGGCGCCGTCTGGAGCCTGGACCTCGAGGCTGGTGAGCTGTACCAGCTAGATCCGGCCACGGGGAGGGCCGCCGCACATGCCGGCATCGGCTCGGTTCCGCACTTCGCCTCGCCGACGCTGTGGGCCGGCCGGGTGCTCGTCGGCACGATGCGGGGCGTGACCGCGGTGAGCGTCTCCGGATAGGGCACGTCCCACGGCTGCCCCGAGCTGCTCGAACGAGCGGGACCGGCCGGTCCATTTGAGGGTCGATCCAGTGCATGTCGACCGTGCGGCGAATCCGTGCGCGTGCCATTCTCTGCGGGGCGGACGGTCCTCCGACGCGCACCGATCTGCCGTGTCGGGACCTGCAGGAGAAATCGTGGGCCATGTCTCCGGGTCCGACTGAGCCCCGTGGCTCCGCGAACGCGCGCCGGGGCAGGGGGCGGGAGTCCGGCCGCGCAGGCGCCAGCCCGCTCGTCCAGGAAATCATCCTGGCCCACATTCACGACGCGGTCTTCGCCACAGATCCGGAGAACCGCATCACGTTCTGGGCGCCGTCCGCGGAGCGGTTGTTCGGGTATCCCGCGGACGAGGCGGTCGGGCGCCCGTTCGGCGAGATCCTGCCGTACCGGATCGAGGGCGACGACGACGCGACGTTCTTCGCCACGCTCCGCGAGGGCCGGATCTGGCGCGGCACGGGGACGGTGCGGCTGCGCGACGGGACGGAGATGTGGATCGAATCCGCGGCGCAGCCGATCGTCGAGGACGGCCGCTTCGTGGGCAGCGTCTCGGTCAGCCGGGACATGACCGCGTCGGTCCGTGCGCAGCGCGCGCTGGTCGAGCAGGAGCGCTTCGTCGACGCCATCGTGGACACCGCGGGCGCACTCGTGCTCGTGCTCGACGCGACGGGCCGCATCGTCCGCTTCAACCGCGCCTGCGAGCGGATGAGCGGCTACGCGTACGCGGATGTCGTGGAGCAGTTCGTGTGGGACAGCCTCCTGCCCGAGTCCGAGGTGCCTGCCGTGCGCGCCGCGTTCGAGGCGCTGAAGGCCGGGGACTTCCCCGACACGTTCGAGGGCCACTGGCGGACGCGCGACGGCGCCCTGCGCCTGATCGCCTGGTCCAACAGCTGCCTGGTCGACCGGGATGGCGCCGTCACGCATGTCATCGGCACCGGGCTGGACATCACCGAGCGGCGCCGGACCTCCGACGCGCTGCAGGGGATCGAGGCCGTCGGGCGCCTCCTGGCCAGCGCCGGGCCGACCGACGATGTCCTTCACGCCGTGCTCCGGGGGCTGTCCGACCAGATGGGCTACGGCCACCTCACGCTCCTGGTCCGGGAGGGCGATCGCTGGCGCCTCGGCGCCCAGCTCGGGTATGGGGCGGTCCCGGAGTACTTCGACCCGGCGGTGGGCGTGATCGGTCGGGTGATCCGGACCGGGCAGCCTGCCTTCGTCGCCGACGTGCTCGGGGACCCGGATTACCGGGCGGACAGCCCGGAGGTGCGCAGCGAGATCTGCGTGCCGTTGCGGGCGGAGGGCGAGACCCTGGGCGTGCTCGACGTCGAGTCCACCGCGGAGGCTCCGCTCACCGGAAGCGACCTGCAGCTGGCCCTGGCCGTGGCCGATCGGCTGGCCAATGCCCTGCTGCTCGGGCGCGAGCAGCACGCGCTGCGCGAGCGGGCGCGCGTGTTCGCGGCGCTGACCGAGTTCGGGCGCACGGTGAACGCGATCCACGACACGGAACGGCTCTGGCCGAAGCTGGTGGAGGGAGTCGGGTCGGTGGTGCCGTGCGACCTGGTCTCGCTGACCACGCTCGATCGAGCCAGCGGGGAGTACATCGTTCGTGCAGTGGAGGGGACGAACCCGTCGGTCGTGGGACGCCGGGTCCGGCCCGGCAACGGTGCCGCCGGCCGCGCGATCGCCAGCCAGGGACCCGTCGCGATCGAGGACCTGCCACGCGAGCACTGCGCGGCCTCCGTCCGGGACCTCGCCGCTCCCGGCGCGCTGGCGGTCGTCGCCGTCCCGCTGATCCGCGAGGGCGCGGTCCTCGGCGCCCTCGTGCTCGGCCGCGCGAGGCCACGAACCTTCAGCGGCCTGGAGCGGGAGGCGGCCGACCTGCTGGCTGCGCACGCGGCCCTGGCCGTGGCCAACGCCCACCTGCTCGAGGAGGTCTCCGAGCTCGCCATCCACGATGCGCTGACCGGCCTGTACAACCGCCGCCATTTCGACGCCGAGGTCGACCACATGCTGGCCCGCTGGCGTCGCCACCCTGCGAGCGGCCCCCTCGCCGCGATCATGTTCGACCTGGACCACTTCGGCGCCTTCAACCGCGAGCACGGCCACCAGGCCGGCGATGAGGGCCTGCGCGCGTTCGCCGGCGTCCTCCGCGAGCGGGTTCGGTCGGTCGACCTCGTGGCGCGCTACGGGGGAGAGGAGTTCGTGGTGATCCTCGAGAGCTGCGGCCTCGAGGACGCGGTCGCGGTGGCCGAATCGATCCGTACCGCGTTCGGGGAGCGCGTCATCACGGGGCCAGACGGCACCGCCCTGCAGGCGACGGTCTCCGCCGGCTGCGCCGCGCTCGATCCGCTCGTGCCGACGAAGGAGGCGCTCCTGCGCTCGGCCGACGTCGGGCTCTTCATGGCGAAACGGGCCGGCCGCAACCAGGTGGTGGCGGTCTAGACCGAAGCTCCAGCGGACCGCGAGCACGACTGAGCACGGCCTGCGCTGACGCGTTCTGCCTACGTGCCTGCGGGTGAGAGCCCGAGGAGTTCGAAGGCGCGGGCCTGGAGCGGGGTCGGCGTGGCGGC
>JAJYNP010000190.1 GCA_021786265.1 Chloroflexota bacterium | reverse complement strand
TCCTTTCGTTGGGCGGAATACTAGCCACTGTCCCCGTCGAAGGCAAGCGGCCCGGGGTCCGCCTCAGCCGCGCGACCGAGAGGCCATGGCCCCCGCGGCGACGGCGCTCACCGGCCCGCGGCGACGGCGCTCACCGGCCCGCGGCGACGCCGCTCACCCAGCCCGCGGCGACGGCGCCCACCCGGCCCGCGGCCGCCGCCGAGGGACCGCCGCCGGGTTTGCTCTCGCCCGCGAGCAGTTGGATGGCGCGATCCAGCTCGGGATCCGTGCCCGTCGGCGCGTTCACCGGAGGCTGGAACAGGACGTTGGGCGTGAGTCCCTTCCCGTTGATCCAGCGCTTCGAGGGCGTCAGCCAGCGCGCGATCGTCAGCTTGAAGCCCCCCATGTCCTGTCCGAGCAGCTGCCACTCCTGCACGGTCCCCTTGCCGTACGTGGTCGTCCCCAGGAGCGTGGCCCGGCCGGTGTCCTGGAGCGCACCGGCCAGGATCTCCGATGCGCTCGCCGTGCCCTTGTCGACGAGGACCACGACCGGAAGCGAGTGGGCGGTCGCGATCCCGCCCGGCTCCGCGTCGATGGCCCGCCGGGAGCCATCCGCTGCCTGCTCCCAGTAGATCGGGCCGCTCGCGATGAACTGGCTCGCGATCGTCCGTGCCTGGTCCACGAACCCCCCGGGGTTTCCGCGCAGGTCCAGCACCAGGCCGTGCACGCCTCCGGCGAGCAGCGCGCGGAGCTGGGCCGTGAAGTCGGCGGCGACGCCCGAGCCGAAGCTGGAGATCTGGATGTAGCCCACCGTCCCGCCGGCAAGGGTCCGGCTCGTCACGTCGGGCGTGTTGATGATGTCGCGGACGACCCGCACCTCGAGCGCAGCCGCCCCGCGACCGATCCGCAGCGTCACCGGCGTGCCGCGCGGGCCACGCACCATGGTGACGACGTCGCCGAGGGTGCGGCCCGTCACGCCGGCGCCGTCGACCGCCAGGATCAGGTCGCCGGCCCGCAGCCCGGCCCGCTCCGCCGGCGAGCCCGGGATGGTCCGGACGATCACCACCGTGCAGGTCGGGCCGACAGGCGCGCAGCCCTGGGCGCCCGACGGATCCACGGTGGCGACGACCGCCCCGATCCCTTCGAACTGGCCGGACAGGCCCGTGAGCGAGGCGCGGTATGCCTCGCCCGTCATGTATGTCGAGAAGCGGTCGCCGAGCGCCTTGAACATGCCGTTGATGGCGCCCTCGACGATCGTGTGGCGGTCCACCGGGATCCCGGCGTATCGCTGCTCGATCGAATTGAAGGCGTCCCAGAACGGCTGGAGATCGGCGGAGAGCTGCTGGGGCGTCCCGTCGGTCAGGGCGGTCTGTCTGCCGAGCAGGAAGCCACCCGCGAAGAGGACGCTTCCCGCGAGCACCGCGCCGCCCAGCACCGCGAGCCACGTCGCGGCCCGGCGGCGCGTGGCGCGGGCCGGCGTCACGGGCAGGTCCCCGGCATGCGGCGGGGGAGGCGCGTCCGGGGCTGGTGCGGCGGGATCGTGGTACGGCGGAGGAATCTGCATCGTTGTGGTGCCTCGTCGCGTGCCACGACACTGCGGTGGCAATCGGCGCGAGGACCGATTGTGCGCGTTTCGGGGATGGGGTGCGGATGCCGGGGCGGGGCGCCTGCCCGGAGCGCGGCGCGCATGCCGGGGCGGAGCGCGCATGCGGGCCGGCGGGGGCTCGGGGCGGCCGAGCGCGTCCCCCCGTCCGGGTGAGGTCAGCGGATCAGGTACGTGCGGACGGAGATGGCGGCACCGACGCCCCCCAGCGAGAGGCCGGCCCCACCCACGACCAGGACCAGCTCCTCCGCCAGGTTCCGATCGAACTGGATGGGGACCTGGCCGATCAGCGTGGCCACCCCCCGGCCGATCGGCTGGGCCGCCAGTGCGAGGATCCCCAGCGTCACTGCTGCGCCAAGCAGCCCCACCAGGATCCCCTCGAAGATGAACGGCCAGCGGATGAACGCGTCGGACGCGCCGACCAGCCGCATGATCTCGATCTCCTCGGACCGGGCCACCACGGCCAGCCGGATCGTGTTCACGACGATGAACAGCACCGTGATTCCGACCAGCCCCAGGACCACCACGCCGGCGGTGCGCAGGAAGCCGGTCACGCTCAGCAGCGCATCCACCACGTGCTGGGTCTCGAGGACGTCGGTGACCACGCCCTGGGCGGCCTGGAGCGTCTGGATCACCGTGCCGTACACGTGGGGGTCCTTCAGCTTCACCTGGATGCTGGCGGGGATGGGGTTGGTGCCCGTCTCGCTGGAGTAGTCGGGCTGGCCCTGCTGGCGCAGCTGCTCCTGCCACTGCGCAAGGGCCTGCTGCTTGTCGAGGTAGTCGACCTCGGACACCTCCGGGAGGGCGCGGACCTGGGCCACCAGCGCGTCGATGCGAGACTGTGGGACCCCGTCCGCGATGAACGCCTGTACCTCGACCTTCTGCTCGATGAAGCGGAGGCCGGCGTCCATGCCCGAGAGCCCTATGACGAGGCCCGCAAGCATCAGCAGCATCAGCGTCATCGTGATCGTGGCGGCCAGGCTCATGACGGCGTTGCGCCAGAACCCCTGCGAGGCGCGCCGGATGGAGAAGGCGAGGAATCGAAGCATTGGTCAGTACTCGCGGTGGTAGCCGCCTACCTCGTCGCGCACCACGCGCCCGTCCTCCAGGGCGACGACGCGGCGGCGGAGCGCAGTCACGACCTCGGCGTTGTGGGTGGCCATGAGGACGGTCGTGCCCAGCTCGTTGATGCGAAGCAGCAGCTGGATGATCTCCCAGCTGATGAGGGGATCCAGGTTGCCGGTCGGCTCGTCCGCGATGATCACGCGTGGCTCGTGCACCAGTGCCCGCGCGATCGCCGTCCGCTGCTGCTCGCCGCCGGAGAGCTGGGTCGGGAGCTGGTCGCCCTGCGCGGTGAGCCCGACCAGGGCGAGCACCCGCTCGACGGCCGGGCGGATCTGGCGGCCCGGCGTTCCGGTCACCTCGAGCGCGAACGCGACGTTCTCCCGCACCGACTTGGTGGGGAGCAGCCGGTAGTCCTGGAACACGATGCCGATCCGGCGCCGGAGCTTCGGGACGTCACGGCGGGGCAGGCGGCTGACATCGCGGCCGGCGACGAACACGGTGCCGCTGGTGGCGACCTCGTCCCGGATCAGCAGCTTGATCAGGGTGGTCTTGCCGGCACCGGACGGTCCCACCAGGAACACGAAGTCTCCGTCGGGAACCGCCAGGTCGACATCGGCCAGCGCGCGGCGCCCGTTGGGGTAGACCTTGCTCACGTCCTCGAGCGCGATCGAGATCCTGCGTGGCTCCGGCAGGTCGCCCGCGACCGTGTTCGCGCCCTCGACGGCGTCCGGCCCGGGGCGGCTGACGGTGGCGGCGGCGAGCGCTCCCGCGATGCGGCGCGTCGATGTGGTCATGTCTGGCTCCGCGAGCGGAGGTTTCCGGAGACTCCGCACGCGGGCACGGCGAGCAAAGCCACGTGTGGGTCAGGGTAGCACAGGGGACGGGTCCGGCCGCCCGACCGGTTCGGGCCGCCGGGCATCCCCGCGCGGCCGCTCAGGTCACCTGCGACGCCGGGCGGTCGACAGGGCCCAGGAGCTCGTCGTCATGCCGCGCCGGGTCGCGGAGCGCGGCCAGCACCGCCGCGTGCAGCACCCCGTTGGTGGCGACCACGCTGCCGGCCTCCACCCCCCGGGCGCCGCCGAAGTCGCTCATCCGCCCGCCCGCCTCCTCGACGAGCACGAGCGGCGCGGCCAGGTCCCACGGGTGGATCCCCACCTCGAGCATCGCCTCCGCGGCGCCCTCGGCCACCAGCGTGTATCCCCAGAAATCGCCGAAGCCGCGATCGCGCCACGCCCCGCGGATCAGCCCGGAGAACCCGGGGGCCCACCCGGAGTCCATGATGTCGAACGGCGACCCGTAGAGGACCTGGGCGTCGCCCAGGGCACGCACGCCGGAGGCCTCGATCCGCCGCGGCTCGGCCGACCCGACCGGGCCGGCCCGCAGGACCCATGCGCCGCCGCCCCTCCAGGCGAACCAGCGCTCCCGGAGCGCGGGGGCGGACAACACGCCGACCTGCATCTCGCCGTCGCGCTCGACGCCCAGCAGCGTGCCGAAGAGCGGCACTCCCCGGACGAAGTTGTGGGTGCCGTCGATGGGGTCGATGTACCAGCGCACGGCCGCGTCGCCCGCCTCGGTGCCGTACTCCTCGCCGACCAGCCCGTGCCCCGGGTATGCCGCGAGGACGCGCTCCCGGAGCAGCGTCTCGATGGCACGATCGGCCTGGGTCACGAGGGTGCGGTCCGGCTTGGTGGCGATCTCGAGGTCCCGCCGGAAGTGGCGGAGGGCGATCTCGTCGGCCGTGTCGCAGCAGGACAGGGCGAACGCCAGCCAGCCGCGCAGCTCGGAGTCCGTGCCGCGGCGCAGGGTCGCGCTCCAGGCGGGTCCGTGGGTGGTCGCGTCGAACGCCTTCTCGTCGAAGCGCCCCGGCGCCCGTGGATCGGGATCGTGTGGGTAGCCCATCGCCGTCCTGCCGCCTGCCCGTGGCTCAGAGCAGCGCGAAGCTTGCGGGCATGTAGCGTTCCAGCCCCTCCCACGGGCGGGTCGAGCCGACGATCCCGGGGAACCCCTCGAACCGGAACCCGGCGTGGAGCAGGGCCACCATCGCGCCGCGATGGTGGCCCGGCACCAGAGCCAGGAACGGGCCCGGTGGCGATTCGCGCGCCACCAGCGTGCCGAGCACTGCCGGGTAGAGCGTGTCGTCCAGCAGCGCGATGGGGCCGAGCCGGCCGGAGCGCTGCACGTACCCGTAGCCGATGGCCTCGCCCGCGCCCGAACGACGGAACAGCACGCCGCGCCGCCCTTCGCGGGCCCAGAACCGGTGGTCCTCCGGGCGCGCGAAGCCGAGCGTGCCCCGGTCGAGGGTCGCCAGGGTGTCGGCGAGGGCGTACGTGGGCGGAAGCGCCTCGAACCCGGTCGCGACCACGTCCCGCGGCAGTGCCGGCAGCACGCCGTCCCGGGGGTGGCCGATCGCCGTGAACAGCGGGACGCGCGGCACGATCCCGTAGCCCGCGTACAGCCCGGTGGAGATGGGCTGGATCGAGTCCACGCACGTGCCCATGAGGCCCGCCTCCGCGCCTCCCGCAACGGATGTGTCGCGCCCGGCGCCGACCGCTCCGCCGCTCGCCCCGGCCGCTGCATCCCCCGAACCGGGCACTCCGCCGCCCGACCCGGCCGCCAGCGGCCCGCGCGGGAACGTGCGGACGAGGAGCTGCCGCCCGAGGCCACCCGCCTGGGCCTCGGGGCGGATGAAGAGCAGCGCCAGGTACCAGGTCGACTCCCGCTGCCAGGCGGTGCCGAACCCCAGGATTCTCGGCGGTTCCGGGTCGCCCGTGGAGGAGGGCGACTCGGCGAGCCACGACCGTTCCCCATCGTGCTCGAGCAGGTGCCCGATGAGCCGCGCCAGGGACGCGGGATCGCGGGGCGGGATCGCCTGGTCCAGCCGCCGGTACAGCGGATCCACCGACTGGTAGAAGACGTCGATGCAGGCCGGGATGTCCCCCGGGCCGATCGGCCGCAGGATCGCGGGCTCGGCGTCGGCCCTCACGACGCCGCGTCCCCGTCCGTGGTTGCCTCGCGCTCGAGCTCGGCCAGCATGAAGACGTCGAGGTCGCCGTCGAGGACCGCGCCGGTGTTGCTCGTCTCGACCTCGGTGCGCAGGTCCTTCACCATCTGGTACGGGTGGAGCACGTACGAGCGGATCTGGTGCCCCCAGCCCGCCTCGACGTGTTCGCCGCGGATGGCCGCGAGCTGCGCCTCGCGCTCCTCCAGGGCACGCTCCAGGAGCCGCGCCCGGAGGACCTTCATGGCGGTGTCCTTGTTCTGGAGCTGCGAGCGCTCGTTCTGGCTCTGGGTCACGATCCCGGTCGGGAGGTGCGTGATGCGCACCGCGGAGTCGGTCTTGTTGACGTTCTGCCCGCCGTGCCCGGTGGCCCGGAACGTGTCGATGCGCAGGTCGTCCGGATCGATCGCGACCTCGACGTCGTCCTCCACCTCGGGCAGGACCTCCACCAGCCCGAACGTGGTCTGGCGGCGTTTCTGCGAGTCGAACGGGCTGATCCGAACCAGCCGGTGCACGCCCCGCTCCGCCCGCAGGTAGCCGTAG
>JAJYNP010000363.1 GCA_021786265.1 Chloroflexota bacterium | reverse complement strand
GTCGCTGACGGGCCGCAGGTCGCGGGCGCGGTGCCGCGGACGGCATACGCGACGCCTGGCGGGAATCCTGCCAGGTGAGGCGGGGCCGGGCGGCCAATCGGCGGGGGGCGACCGCTCGGCGGGGGGCAGCCAATCGGCGGGGGCCGGGCGAAGGCAACCGGCCGCGTGCCCTGAGCCGCGGACCATGCCGTTGCCGGCCTACCATTGGCCCGTCCGGCAGGCCGTGAGCTTTACGCCGGCCGGCGGACGCATACCCGCCGCGCAGGTGGCCGCTCACCTGTCGGCTGGCACCACGCGCGGCCCCTGGAGGAAGATTGTGATCGACCGCGACGACCCGGCGACCGACGCAGGCGCGACCGACGCAGGCGCGACTGCCCGGCTGGCGACCGACGCGGGCGCGGCTGCCCGGCTGGCGCCCGACGCAGCTCCCTCGTTGCGCACCCGAGCACGCGAGGCGGTCGAGCGGGCGTGGGCGCATGCAGTCGAGAACGGCACCCTCCCCGCCGCCCCCGCCGACCAGCCCGCCATCGAGGTCGAGGTCACCCGCCCCGACAACCCGGAACATGGCGACTTCGCCTCGAACCTGGCCCTGAAGCTCGCCCGGCCCCTCCGCCGCAGCCCCATGGCCATCGCCGGCGCCATCGCGGACGAGTTGCGGCGCGACCCGAGCCCCGACAGCCCAATCGGATCGGTGGAGGTTGCCCCGCCCGGCTTCCTCAACCTGCGCCTCGCCCCGGCGGCGGTCCTCCGCGCCGTGGAGGCCGCCCTCGCCGCCGGCCCCACGTTCGGCCGGGTGTCGGCCATGGGCGGCCCGGCGGCCGCTGGAGTCGCCCCCGGCGCTCCCGGCCCCGCCGCCCCCGTCGCCCCCGCCTTCGGCCGCGCCCCCGTCGCCCCCGTCGCCCCCGCCGCCGGCCGCGCCGCCGCCCGCCCCCGGCACGTCAACGTCGAGTTCGTGTCGGCCAACCCCACCGGGCCCCTCCACATCGGCAACGCCCGCGGCGCATTCGTCGGTGACCTCCTGTGCCGCGTGCTGGAGGCCGCCGGCCAGCAGGTCACCCGCGAGTACTACTTCAACGACTTCGGCTCACAGGTCCGCCAGCTCGGCTCGTCGGTGCTCGCCATCCGCGAAGAGCGCCCCATCCCCGAGGACGGCTATCGCGGCGCGTACGTCCACGACCTCGCGGCGCAGCTCCCCGACGAGATCCTCGCCCGCGCCCTGGAGACCGGCACGGAGGCCGACGCGATGATCGGCCAGTGGGCATCGGAGCGCGTGCGCCAGGGCATCGAGGCCAGCCTGGCTCGTCTCGGCGTCCGCTTCGACGTCTGGACCAGCGAGGGCTCGCTGTACCGCGACGGCTGGGTCGACCGTGCCATCGAGCGCCTCCAGGCCGGAGGCTGGCTCTACGAGCAGGACGGCGCGCTCTGGTTCCGATCGACCGCCTTCGGCGACGACAAGGATCGCGTGGTGCGCCGCTCCAACGGCCAGTTCACCTACTTCGGGTCGGACATCGGCTACCTGCTGCAGAAGTTCGACCGCGGCTTCGACCACCTGGTCTACGTCTGGGGCGCGGACCATCACGGGACCGTGGCGCGCGTGCGGAACGCGGCAGAGGCGATGGGCTTCGACAAGGCAGCGGTCGAGATGCTGCTGATCGCCTGGGTGCGCTTCGTGCGCGACGGCCAGGAGATCTCGATGTCCAAGCGCTCGGGCGAGTTCATCACGCTCGACGAGCTGCTCGAGGAGATCGGGGTGGACGCGGCACGGTGGTTCATCGCGGCGCGTGGCCACACCAGCGGCATCGACTTCGACATCGAGCTCGCGAAGAAGCAGTCGTCGGAGAACCCCGTCTACTACGTGCAGTACGCGCACGCCCGGATCAGCTCGATCCTGCGCAAGGCCGCAGAGGCGGGGCTCGGTATCGGGCCGGCGCCTGCTGGACCACCCGCCTCGCCCGGCCGACCCGCTTCGGCGGAGGAGGCGCTCGGCCTTACCCAGGTGCCGTCCGGGTCCGGTCCCGGCGGCTTCGAAGCCGCACCGGGTCAGTCGGCGGACGGCGAAGCTGCGGGGGGGCTGGCGAGCGCCCTGGGAGACGATGAGATCGCCCTCGGCCTGGCCAAGCTCCTCCTGCGCCTTCCCGAGGTGGTCGAGGACGCGGCGGCGCTGCACGAGACGCAGGGCGTGACCGCGTACGCGACCGAGCTCGCGACCGCCTTCCACGCCTTCTACCGGGACCGGCGCGTGATCGACACGGCCGACCCGGCCACCTCCCGCGCGCGGCTGGCGCTGGTGACGGCGACGCGCATCGCGCTCGCCAACACGCTCGCGCTGCTGGGGATCTCGGCGCCGGATTCGATGTAGCGGGGCGGGTCGCCGGGGCGCGCCACCCATCCGCCGCCCCGCCCGCCGCCTCGCCCGCCGCGCATCCGCCGGGCGTGCACGGCGCGCATCCGCCGACTCGCCCGCCGCCTCGCCCGCCGCGCATCCGCCGGGCGCACCCGCCGCGCATCCGCCGACTCGCCCGCCGCCTCGCCCGCCGCGCATCCGCCGACTCGTCCGCCGCGCCACCAGCCGCGCTTTGCGCCCGGCGCACGAAACCGACGCCGCGCCCGGGTCTCGGGTCGTTCCCGTGCACGGCGCGCACGAAAGCGGCCCGCCGGGGCCAAACCGGGGGGTTCCTGTGCGTCCCACGCACAGACCCGGCACGCTGGCCGCCCGCCTCGTCGCGTTCGTGCACCCGGTGCAAACCCGATCCGGGCACGTGCGCGGCCGGCGGCGTGCGGCGCGGCCGAGCTGCCGGTGGCCGAGCTGCCGGCGGCGTGCGGCGCGGCCGAGCTGTCGGTGGCCGAGCTGCTCAGGGTGCGGACGCTACGGCGTCGCCGTCATCGAGTTCATCTCGTAGCCGGAGTAGCCGGTGCTGGCGGGTTCCGGGCCGCGGATGTCGGTCCAGATCGGCTGCGAGTGCGGGGTCGAGCTGCTCGCGCCGAACACGGTCATGCCGTTGTAGTCGCCGATGAACTTGCCACCCGAGAAGAAGGTGTCCTGGTTAGGATACGACGGGGCGGTCGACACCATCGCCGTCGACACGGCGTTCGGTGTCCCGCTGGAGATCGACACGTCCACGACGTACTGGTCGTAGCTGTTCCCCGCGGCGACCGTGGTGTACGGTCCATCGGCCTGGCTGAACGAGACGTAGGCGCCGCCGGTGCCGTCAGGCACGATGGCCGGGAAGAACTGGTTGTCGCTGGCCGAGTTGCCGGTCAGGGTGATGAGGGAGCTCGCGCCTGCGCCGGTCCCCACGTGCGTCTGGCCGACGCCACTGGCCGCGTCGGTCCACGCGATCCACGGCGTGGTGCCCACCATCGCAAGTACCGGGAAGGAGTTGTCCCGGAAGTTGAAGCCGGGCAGGGGGCTGGGCAGGTCGATGTCGGTCGCAATGGCCTGGGGGACCGTCGAGCTCCATCCGGCCACGCCGAGCCAGTGCGCGAGCATCACGCTGCCCGCCGTCGCTGTAGCGCTCGGGTACTCCTCCCACGTAATCCAGAACCCGCCGCTGCCGTCGGGCTGGATCGAGGAGCCCTGGGAGTAGATAGAGCCCGGAGCGGTGAGGATCTGCTGCAGGACCGGCTTGCCGCTCCCCGTCGAGAACACGGCGATTCGGATCGGCGACGCAACCCCGTTCCCCGAGCACGACGCGTACTGCGTCCACGAGACGAAGACCTGGCTGTGCGCCGGATCCGCCGCGAGCGCCGGTTTGTCCTGGAACTGGGCCTGCGAGTTGGCCGCGATCTGATAGTAGCTCCAGCTCGTGCTCGTGGGAGCGCGCCAGAGCAGCTCCACGCCACCGACGTTGCAGCGGTAGTAGTTGAAGAACAGCGAGCTGTAGTAGACGAAGCCGCCGCCGGTCGCCAGCTGCGGGTCGCCGGCCGCGTTGTACGTCGCGTGCGGGAACACGTCGATCGGACCGGCATCGTTCCACGTCGTGCCGTCGCTCGACCAGTAGAAGCCGTCCTGCACGATGCCGTTGTACGAGTTGTAGTCGTTCGCGCCGGCGAACAGGGCGGCCGGGTTCCCGGCGGCGTCCGTGTACAGGGGGCTGCTGCCGGTGGCGATCCACGTCTCGTTGACCGGGCGGCCCGTGCCATGGCAGTTCGTGATGTAGTTCGTGGGGCTCGTGCCAGGGGCGGGCGTTCCGCACGTGGCGGTCCCACCGCCTCCCCCACCCCCGCCGTGCGGCGGCTTGTGCGCCATCACCTGGACCACGCCCGAGACGTGCGGTCCCCGCGCGATGGGCGCGGGGTCCCCGCTTGCCGGGGGTTGTGCCGCCGTGACGAGCGAGGTGCTCGTGGCCAGCAGGAGGAGGATCGCCGGGATCGCGGCGAGTCGGCGCGGGGCGCTCACCTGTGTCACCCTCCGTGAGCCCGCCCGATGGGATGGCCGGTGCGGGACGTCCGGATTATGCCTCGGCGCGTTGCCTCAGCGGCCCGCCGCCCGAGAGACGCGGTCGAGCGTGGGCTGGTCGGAGGCGACCAGCAGCGTGACGGTCCTGCCGGAGACGCTCTCGAGATGGGGGCCGGCCCCACCCGCGCCCTGCGACGCCCCGAGCAGGCGTCCGGCCGCCGTCGCGAACGCGTCGGCGTCGCCGGCCGTCGCCCACGTCGAGCGCCACGCGATGACCCACGCGCCGGCCGGGCCGTTCCACTCCACGACCTGGTCGCCCAGCCAGTCGGCCGCCAGCCCGGTCGCGTCGGCAGTCGGGAGCGCCTGGGCGAGCCAGACCTGGAACGTGAGCTCCCCCATCGTGTCGAGATACGTGCGCGTCCAGCCGCTCCCCAGAGTCTTGCCGAGCGCCGGCGCGACCACCGGCGTCGGGTGCCAGCCGGCCAGGTAGCGATCGGGGTGCAGGATCTCGGACGTGGAGCCCGGCGGCCGCGCGTAGGCCCGGTCCACCGCCGTCCAGCCGCCCTCCTGGTAGAGCGCCGTCACGAACGACAGCCCGTCGAGGTACGGGAAGAGCAGGGTGCGGCTGACCAGGGCCGGCGTGCCGGGGGGCACCGGCGGCTGAAGCGACTGCAGGAGCAGCTGTCCGAGATCCAGCAGGTCGGAGAGCGAGATGTGGGCCTGCATCCACAGGCCGCTGAGCAGGGTCGCGTCGCCCTCGATCAGCGCGTGCAGCGCCAGCACCCGGTCGGTCGGGAACGAGTCGTTCGCGCCGAGCTTCGCAAAGTCGAAGTGCTGGTCCTGGAGGGCGTGCGTGTACTCGTGCGCGACCGTGAAGCGCGCGGTCAGGCCGAAGTCGCCGATGCGGTTGACGATCGTCATCGAGTGGGTCGCGGGGTCGTACAGGCCCAGGACCTGCGAGGAGAGGGTGGCCAGCGACAGGGCGCGGAGGTCGAGGCCGGGACTGGCGAGGCCGAGGCGGACCAGGAGGTCCTGCTCGGCGGCCATCGCGGCGGCGGTGTCCGGGGCGTCGAGCTGCTGCTCGAGCGACTGGCGGAGCTGCGCGGGGTCGATGATCCGCGTGGGGACGGTGCGCAGGGGCTCGAGCTGGCGGAGCGGCGGCACCTGGGCCTCGACCGCGGCAACCTCGGCGGCGAGGTCCTGCGACGGGACGGGCGTGGGCGACAGGAGCGGAGTCGCAACCGCCGCGGTCGTCGGACCGGCCGCGGCCGTCGGACCGGCCGTGGTCGTCGGGACCGAGGCGACGGTGGCGCTCGGCCCAGCGGCCGACGGGTGCGCAACGTCGCCGCGGATCCATACAGCCGACACGCTCGCCGCGAGGACTACCGCGACCGCGACGGCGAGGCGCGCGAACCGGGCGCGTCCACGGCGCGACGGAGTGCGGGTGCCGGTCAGAGGCGGCGACGGATCGCGCACGTCCGGCACGGCCGGGTCCGGGTCGGGCACGTCCGGCACGGCCAGGTCCGGGTCGGTCACGGCCAGGTCCGGGGTAGGCACGTCGGGCACGGCCGGGTCCGGGTCGCGCACGTCCGGCACAGTCGGCTCCGGGTCGGTCACGTCGGGCACGGCCAGGTCCGGGTCGCGCTCGTCCGGCACGGCCGGGTCCGGGTCGCGCACGTCCGGCACCGTCGGCTCCGGGTCGGTCATGGCCCGCATTGTGGCAGGCCCGCATGGTCGAGCAAACCTGGTCGGGCCGTTCAGCGGGCTGAGCTTCCTGCCAGTTGCCACCCCCGGGAGCGCGCGCGGGGTCCGCCGCCAGGATCGCCGTGCGCCGTCACGACGAGCCCCTGAGTAGCGCGGAGCCGCGGGCTGG
>JAJYNP010000107.1 GCA_021786265.1 Chloroflexota bacterium | reverse complement strand
AGGACCGTGAGGGTGGCCGCGGCCGCCCGACTGCCCCGCGACTCCAGTCCCAGGTGAGCGATCGCCGGCGCCAGGAGCAGGAGCGCCATCGTCATGACCGCGCTCGGGTTGCCGAACGTGAGGCCCTCGAACCAGGGCCGGAGCGGCGGCGTCGCGATCGCCCCGACGAGCGACCACCAGTTGATCCAGCGCGAGACGACGACGCCGATGTAGGTGAGGCAGAGCATCGCCGTCAGCCCGACGGTCAGGGCGCCGAGGCGAAGGCGGAAGAACGGGTCCGCCTGGAGGCGTACGAGCAGGAGGTAGAGACCGGTCAGGAGGACCGAGTAGGCGAGATAGTCGAGCCCCAGGCGCGGGGTGGGCGAGAGGGCGGTACCGGCGGCGAAGACCGCGAGCGAGACGGCGAACGCCGGCCAGATGACCGTCCTCGGCCGCCAGTGGGGATGGCGCCAGGCCCAGGCGAGCCAGGTCGCCAGGACGGCCGCGATGAGGACGAGGCTGACGATCCGCAGCTGGACGAGGTAGATCCCCGGGAAGCCGCCCCCGATGAAGACGAGGTAGACGACGAGGACGACGATCGCCAGCCAGGCGGCGATCGCCGGCCGGCCAACGATCGCCGGCCGGGCTACCACCCGGCGCGGGCTCGAGGCCGGTTGGGCGGACGTCACCCGGCGATCGTACCCGGTTAGACTGCGGCGATGCGCACTCGAGGACGGAGCCTGACGCCGGCCACGTTCGCACGGATCGCCCGCGACTGTCTCGTGCTCCTGGGTGTGCTCGCCGCGGCGTTCTACTGGCTCCAGCTCACGCGGACCACCGGCCTCCCTGTCGACGTGCGCTACTACTGGGCGGCCGATCCGTCGGATCTCTACCCGCGGGCCGCCGAGGGGCTGCGCAACGGCTACGTCTACACGCCGGCCTTCGAGTTCGTCGTGGGCTGGTGGCGCTGGGTCCCGTTCGAGGTCTTCACCGCGATCTGGCGAGCCGTCCTCCTGGCGGCGCTCGTCTACCTCGCCGGGCCGTTCACGATCCTCGTCCTGTTTGCCGTGCCGGTCGCGTCCGAGGTCAACGCCGGGAACATCCAGCTGCTGCTCGCGCTTGCCGTCGTCAAGGGGTTCGAGTATCCGGCGGCCTGGGCGTTCGTCCTGCTCACCAAGGTCACGCCGGGGGTCGGACTCCTGTGGTTCGCGATTCGGCGGCAGTGGCGCCACCTGGCGATCGCGCTCGGGGTCACGGCGGGGGTGGCGCTCGTGTCGCTCCTGCTCAACCCCGATGCCTGGCGCGACTACCTCGGGTTGATCGTGGGCAACGCGGCGCCCTCGGTCGCGCCGTACTACCTGCCGCTCTGGGTTCGTCTGCCGTTCGCCCTGGGGTTCGTCGCCTGGGGCGGCCTGAGCGGACATCGGTGGCCGGTCGTCGTCGGGGCGACCCTGGCGCTGCCCGTCTACTACATCACGAGCTCGGCGATGCTCGTCGGCGCGCTCCCGTTCCTGCGCAAGGCCCTCGGCCGCTGGCTGCGGGAGGGCGCTCGGCCGGTCCTCAGGTTCGGCCCCATTGGCTGAGCGGGGCGCCGCGGAGAGCGAGCGATCCCGCCCGTCGGTGGCGATGCTGGCCGGCCCGCTGGTCGTCTTCGCGGCGTTCGAGGCCTTCCTCCAATCGAGCGCCGGCTTCGACTCCGGGCGGCCCGACTTCTTCTACCTGGCCGACGCGTTCCTCCACGGGCGGACGTGGTTGGCGACATCGCCCGGACCGTGGGACGTGATCGTGGCGGACGGCCGCTCGTACGTCCCGTTCGGGCCGTTCCCGGATCGCGTTCATGCCGCTCGTCGCGGCGGTCGGCGCGACGACCGCCGGCCGCTGGGAGCCGCTGGTCAACTCGGCGGTGGCCGCGATCGACGTCGGGCTGGTCTGGATGCTGATGGGCGGGCTGGGCGTCCGCTCGCCCGTCGATCGCTGGTGGATCGCGCTCCTCTTCGGCTTCAGCACGCAGGTCTGGTGGCTCGTCACGCGCGGCGGGGTCTGGCACGAGGGTCAGCTCATCGCCGCGTTGCTCACGCTCGCCGCCCTCGTCGAGGCCTGGGGACGGCGGCGGTCGTGGCTCCTGGGCCTGCTCGTCGGGGCCGCGTTCCTGTCGCGGGCGCCGCTCGCGCTGGCGGTGCCGTTCTTCCCTGGATCGTCTGGCGCGACCGTACCGCGCCGGTGGTGGCGCCCGACGTCGCCGGCGGCCACGCGGCGTCCCCGCTGCGGGCGTGGTTCGACGTCCGGGCCTGGGCGTGGCCCCAGCTCGTGGGGTTCGCGCTCGGCGTGCTGCCGTCGGTGGTCTTCTTTCTCTGGTACAACGCCGTTCGGTTCGGGTCGCCGCTCGAGTCGGGCTACGGGCTGGCGACGCTGCTTGGCCCGCTCGCCGAGCGGCGCGAGCTGGGGCTCTTCTCGTTCGCTCACCTCGGGACGAACATCGATTACCTGCTCCTCAGGCTGCCCCAACGGACCCCCGAGTTTCCCTGGCTCAAGCCCGACGGGTACGGGATGTCGATCCTGCTCACCAGCCCCGGGCTCCTCCTGGCCGCCCGGGCCGACTGGCGCTCGAGCCGGACGGTCGCGCTCGGCCTGACGGCGCTGGCGGTGCTGGTCCCGAGCCTGCTCTACTACGGCGGCGGGTTCTTCCAGTACGGCTACCGCTACGCGCAGGACTCGATCCCGTTCGTCATCGCCCTGTGTGGCCTGGCGGCGGCCCGCCACGGGGTCTCCTGGCTGTGGCGGGTGCTCATCCTCTTCGGGGTCGTCGTCGGCCTCGCCGGCGTCTACTGGGCGTACAACGGGTAGGCCGGGTGGAGGCGGCGGGCGGAGTCACGAGGCGTCGGGCGCCGTCGGGCGGCGTCGTGCGGTACACCCGGGGTTCCGCACCTGGCGCAACGCGGCCGTAGCCGGCGCAACCAGTGCGGCGACGGGAACTGCGCGACCGGTTCGGACCTTGACACCGGAAACAACCAAGGTAACATAAGCGGTAACAACAGCGGTAAGTACGATCGCTTGCAGCAGGCGGCAACGAGATGACACAGACGATCGGACATTCCGAAACACGTGACCTGGCGCGAGCGGTCGAGGCCGGCGCCGTCGTTCGCGCCCTGGAGAAGCTCGGCTTTACCCAGAAGACGCTCGCCTGGGCCACCGGCGCCAACGAGCGTTCCGTCCGCAACTGGCGGACGACCTCGGCGATCAGGTCCGGCTTTGACGAGCGGCTTCGGGAGGTTCGCGAGCTCGTCCTCATCCTCGACGAAACGCTCACGCCGCGGGGGATCACCCAGTGGTTCACTGCCCGAAACCGCCTCCTTGGCGGGCAGCGCCCCGTCGACCTCCTGCACACGGGGGATGTCGAGGCCGTCCGCCGGGCCGCAGTCTCCTTCGTCGAGGGTTCCTACGTCTGATCCGGCCACGCGCCGCGAGGCGCGCCTGGCCTTCCTCCGTGCGGAGCGGGCTCGGGCCTCGCCCCGCACGTTTCGTGTATGGCATCAGGGCAGCCCGCGCCACAGCGTAACGTCGGTGGCTGACCCGCCCGAGGGTGAGGGTCGCTATCACCGGGTCCGGGGCACCGCGACGTGGTATGGCTCGCGGACCGAGCGGGGGGCGTGGGCCGAGTTCTTCCGTCATTTCCTCGACGATGGCGTGAGTCCCCTCGAGGTTCGCCGACGCGTTGGGCGTGCTGACGCGGTCGTCGTGGCTCTCGACCTCACGTCGACCCGCGTCCAAGGGGCCCTCGATGTCTCAGTCGAGCAACTCATTGCCGACGATCTCACCGTCTGCCAGGATCTCGCCGAGCTTGCGATCGAGGCCGGATTCGAGGCGATCCAGGCACCGTCCGCTCCGCTGGAGCGCGAGCGCACGCTCGCGGTGTTCGGTCCCGCGATCCGCTCGAGTCTCGGAGCCGTGCTCGATAAAGGCGTTCGCCGCGCGCCGGTCCGGATGTTCCACCTCTTGCGGGCGATTCGGCTGCCCGCGGAGCGGGCGGAGCGGATCGGACGGGTCTTCGACGCCCTGGTCGTCGAATGGGAACTGCGGCGCCCGCGCTAACGATCGGAGATCGACGTCGCCGCGCCAGCCCGTTGCGCCGCTTGCCGTACCGCGTCGGACTGCTATCGTCCAAGATGACCAACAAGGAAGCTGGGACGCCAAGCCGTGGAGCGTCGGTTCTACACGCCGAGAGAGGTCGCCGGCATCCTCGGGGTCAGCACAACCACCGTGCTGAAGCTGATCCACGAGGGCACCCTGCCGGGGATCAAGGTGTCCGAACGCATCTACCGGATCCCGATCCCCGCGTTCGAGCGCTTCCAGGCCGGCGGGTCCGCTCGATCCTGGGAGCCGTCCGTTCGGCGCGTGGATCGACTGCCCCCGCTCGGCGAGGGTGAGGCGCTTCTGGTGCGAGGGGAGTCGCTCGCGGACGCGACCCGGTGAGCCGCGATCTCGCGGGGCTGGCCTGTCGCCGACGGCGAGGTATCGCTACCAGGAGTGGTACCGGCGGGACAGTGTCCACTGGCTGCTCGACGCGTACGCCTACGACTACGTCGATCTCGTCCATCGCGGCGGCATCGGGTTCCACTGGCACCCGATCAGGCGGATCGACCCGTCGGGTGGGAGTGTCTACCACGTCAAGTGCGTCGACCCGCGTGTCCCCGCCCGCGATCCGCACTTCCGCGGCCATCGCATGACCCTGATCGAGGCGCGTGACGCCTTCACGCGGATCGACGCGGTGGGGCAGACGATCAGCTGCGATGGCCTGTACCCGCTGGCGAATGATCCTCGGTGATCGCCGAAGACGCCCCGCTCGCCGCCCGGCCGACTGGCCTCCGCCGACTCGCGCTTGGGCTCGATCGCTCGATCGCTCGGTCGTCCTCGCCCTGCTCGGCTCGCGCCTCGTCGTTCTGGTGGCGGCCGTCCTCGCCGAGTCGGTCTTCACGCGCAACCCGGCCCTGACGAGCGGCGACGGCGCCCCGCTCCTGCGAAGCCTGACGAGCTGGGATGGCTGGTGGTACCTGGGCATCGTCCGCGACGGGTACCATGCCGCGCCGATCGTCGACGCCTACCACGACTACGCATTCCTGCCACTCTACCCGTTGCTGGTGCGGGTCCTGTCGGTGCCCTGGCCGGAGATGGCGGGGCTCGTGGCGGTCGCGCTGTCGAACGCCCTGTTCGTCGTGTCCCTCGTGCTCCTCGTCCGCCTCGGCGAGCGGGTGCTGGGCGACGATCGCGCCCGGCTCGGCGCCGTCCTCCTGGCCGTCTCGCCGTTCGCGGCGGTCTTCTCGATGGCCTACTCGGAGAGCCTCTTCCTCGCCCTCTCGCTCGGGGCCTTCCTCGCGGCGGAGCGCGATCGACGGGCGGTGGCCGGCGTCCTGCTGGCGCTGGCGGCGCTGACGCGCCTCCAGGGAGCGCTCCTCCTCCTGCCGCTCTGGCTCGTCCTGTTCGTGCGCGATGGCCGGCGCCTGCGGGTGTCCCAGGGCTGGCTGGTCCTGAGCCCGCTCGCGGGAGCCGGATTCCTGGGTTATGTCGGCTGGCTAACCGGGAGCGCCGGCGCGTATGGCGCGGCGCAGGCGGTCTGGGGGCGCGGTGGTGTCGGGAGTGCCGCCTCCGGCCCGCCCATCTCCGCGGGCCTCGACCTGAACCAGCTCGTCCTGCTTGCCACCCTCCTCGTCTCGGTCTTCCTGCTCGTCTTCCGCCGCCTTGACCGGATCCCCTGGTCGTACGCGCTGGTGTCGCTCGTCTACGTCGGCGCCGTGCTCGCGAGCGGGATCCTGGAGTCGGTCGGGCGGTACGTGACGCTCGCCTTCCCGAACGCCTGGATCCTCGCCGGGCGGCGAGCGTCCTGGTTCCGGCTGGCCTGGCCGGCCGTGTCGATCGCCCTGCTCGGCGTGGTCTCGCTCCAGATGTTCCGGGGGTTCTTCGTCCCATGACGGGGGTGCGGCGGCCCGTGAGGGGAGTGCGGCCGCCGGCGTGGCGGGAGCGCATCGTCGTGCACGAGCGGGCGATCCGCGACGGCCTGCGCGTGGCGGCCGTCATCGGCTCGGTCGTCATCCTGGCCTTCGTGTGGACGATGCCGCCCGATGCCAGCTATGACACGTACGCGTACTACGTCGCTCGTCTGTCAGACCCATACGTGGTGTCGTCGGCGGGGGAGCCGGGTGCCTTCCTGTACTCGCCGGTGGTGGCGCAGGTCCTCGAACCGCTCCGGCAGCTCCCGTGGGCCATCTTCCACGAGGTCTGGGTCGCCGTCTCGCTGGCAGCGCTCTGGTACCTCGTGGGGCCGGTGCTGCTCGTCCCGACGCTGGTGCTCTGGCCGTTCACCCTGGTGGAGCTCGGCTTTGGGAACG
>JAJYNP010000099.1 GCA_021786265.1 Chloroflexota bacterium | reverse complement strand
GCACGCCCACATCCAGGCCTCGTTCAATAACACGATCGTCACGATCACCGACCCCTCGGGCGCGACGGTCGCGTGGGGCAGCGCGGGCCTGGCGGGGTTCAAGGGCTCCCGCAAGAGCACCCCGTACGCCGCGGCGCTCAGCGCTGACGGCGCGGCGCGGCGCGCCATGGAGCACGGCATGCGCCAGGTCGAGGTCTTCGTCAAGGGCCCCGGCGCCGGTCGCGAGCAGGCGATCCGCTCGCTTCAGGCCGCCGGGCTGGAGGTCACGGCCATCACCGACGTCACCCCGATCCCGCACAACGGATGCCGCCCGCCCAAGCGGCGCCGCGTCTGAGCAGGAGCGCGATCGGATGGCCCGTTACCACGACCCAGTCTGCCGGCTCTGCCGCCGGGAGGGCAGCAAGCTCTTCCTGAAGGGCACCCGCTGCTACACCAAGAAGTGCGCGGTGGAGCGCCGGCCCAGCCCGCCCGGGCAGCACGGCGTGCGCCGCCGCAAGATGTCCGACTTCGGGACGCACCTCCGGGAGAAGCAGAAGTTCCGCCGGGTGTACTCGGTGATGGAGCGGCAGTTCAAGGACTACTTCGTCCTGGCCCGCTCCCGGCCGGGCGTCACCGGCGAGAACCTGCTGCGGCTGCTGGAGCTGCGGCTGGACAACGTCGTCTACCGCATGGGCTTCGCGAACAGCCGGCCCATGGCACGCCAGCTCGTCAACCACGGGCACTTCGCCGTGAACGGCGTCCCGACCGACATCGCGTCGTACCAGCTGCGGCCCGGTGACCGGGTCGACGTGCGCGACGGCAGCCGCTCGCTGGACCTGTTCAAGAACGCCCGCTCCCAGATGGGTGCGGCGCCCCGGCCGGAGTGGGTGACCGTGGACCCCGAGCGGCTGAGCGGTTCCGTCACCGCCCTTCCGCGCCGCGACCAGATGCCGCTCGAACTCAACGAGCAGCTCGTGGTCGAGTACTACTCGAGGTAGGTCGCCGTCCATGATGCAACTGGAGACACCCCAGATCGAGTCCATCGAGCAGCTGGGGTCGTCCTATGCCAAGTTCGAGGCCGGCCCGCTGCCGGCGGGCTATGGCGTCACGCTCGGCAACGCGCTGCGCCGCGTGCTGCTCTCGTCGCTCGAGGGCGCCGCGGTCACCGCGATCCAGATCCGGGACGTCTATCACGAGTTCAGCACCATCCCGGGCGTCAAGGAAGACGTCACGCAGATCGTGCTGAACGTCAAGAAGCTTCGCCTCAAGACCTACTCGCCGGACCACCCGGTCCAGCTCAAGCTCACGAAGGCCGGCGCGGGTGAGGTCAGCGCCGCCGACATCACGCCCTCCGCCGAGGTCGAGATCATCAACCCCGAGCTGCACCTCATGACGCTCGACTCGGGCGACGTGACGGTGGAGATGGACCTCACCGTGGAGTCCGGGATCGGGTATCTCGGCGCGGAGCGGACGGAACCGCTGCCGATCGGCGTGATCCCGGTGGACGCGATCTTCTCGCCCGTCAAGAAGGTGAACTACACGGTCGACCCGGTGCGCGTCGGCCAGATGACCAACTACGACAAGCTCACCCTCGAGATCGAGACCGACGGGGCCATCTCCCCGGAGGAATCGCTCTCCCGCGCCGCGGACATCCTGGTGCGGCACTTCAGCCTGTTCACCACGACCGGCAAGCAGGTGGGTGCGGGTGCCACCGGTGGCGTCTCGACCCCGCTCCTCCCGGCCAACATGCTGGAGATGCCGATCGAGGAGCTCGATCTCCCGATGCGGGCCTACAACTCGCTGAAGCGCAACAACATCGTCAAGGTCGGGCAGCTGCTCCAGCTGTCCGACGATGACCTCCTGCGCATGCGGAACTTCGGCAAGAAGTCGCTCGACGAGATGAAGGAACGGCTCCGCATGCGCGGCTTCACCCTGCCTGGCGACGAGTCGGGCGACGGCGAGGTGGCCGGGGCCGACGACGAGCTCCCCGAGGACGAGGAATCGCTCGACGAGCTCGAGACCGACGACGGCGACGACATCGCGCCGTCCGACACGGAGGCCTGATCGGTGGCTCACCGCGTGGACGGCCGGAAGCTCGGCCGCAAGCAGGGACCGCGCCTGGCGCTGTACCGGAACCTGGTCGTCTCGATCCTTCGCTACGAGCAGGTCCGCACCACCGAGGCCAAGGCCAAGGAGATCCGCGGGCAGGTCGATCACGTCATCACGCTCGCCCGCGAGGGCTCGCTGGACTCGCGGCGACGGGTGATCGCGGAACTCCCCGACGAGCCGCTCGTCGTCGACAAGCTGTTCAACGAGATCGCGCCGAAGTACGCCGACCGGACGTCGGGCTTCACGCGGATCGTCCGGCTCGGCCAGCGGGCCGGGGATGCCGCCCCGATCGTCCAGATCGAACTGGTCTGAGGCGCCGATGAGGACGGCCGGCCGCGAGGCCGGTCCAAGGTCCGCCCGAGAGGGCGGCTCCGTGCAGTACCGCGCACGGGTCGAATATGACGGGACGGACTTCGACGGGTTCCAGGCCCAGCCTGGCCGCCGGACCGTCCAGGGAGAACTGGAGGCAGCCCTCGCGCGGCTCGGCGATGGACGCAGGGTGCGCGTGCTGGCCGCCGGCCGGACCGATGCCGGGGTCCACGCATCGGGGCAGGTGATCTCGTTCACCTACCCGGGGCGCCTCCCGGCGGGAGAGCTCGAGCGGGCGCTCACGGCGATCCTTCCGGCCGACATCGGGGTCCACGGCCTGCGCCGGACGGCTCCGGGCTTCCATCCCCGCTACGCGGCGCGGTATCGGGAGTACCGCTACACCGTCTGGAACGGGCCGCGCAGCCCGCTCCGCGAGCGCTACGCGCTCGGGGTGCGGGACCCACTGGACGTCGCGGCGATGTCCGAGGCGGCGTCGGCCCTGGTGGGCCGGCACGATTTCTCGGCCTTCGGCGCGGCGGATCGACAACCGATCCGGACCATCCACTGGATCCGGATCCGCAGGACCGGGCACCAGGTGACGATCGACGTCGCCGCGGACGCGTTCCTGCGCCAGATGGTGCGAAGCGTCGTGGCGGCGCTCCTCCGCGCGGGGCACGGGGAGATCGCCGGTGGCGAGATCGCGCAGGCCCTCGGGCCCGGCGGCCGAGCCTTCCACGGGGCGGTGGCGCCGCCACACGGGCTGTGCCTCCGGCGCGTCGTGTACGACGGGCCGGCTCGACGGACGGAGAAGGATGACGACGAAGACGTATACGCCTAGCGAGGAGGGGATCGAGCGCCACTGGTTCGTGGTCGACGCGACCGACCAGACGCTCGGCCGCCTGGCGTCGCGCGTGGCGCGCGTCCTCGAGGGCAAGCACAAGCCGACCTACGCCACCCACCTCGACAGCGGTGACCACGTGATCGTGGTCAACGCGTCCCGCGTGGCCGTGACCCGGGGCAAGCGCGATTCGAAGGTGTACACGCGCCACAGCGGGTACCCTAACGGGCTTCGCCAGGAGACCCTCGGCGAGCTGCTGGATCGCCGCCCCGAGGAAGCGATCCGCCGCGCCGTGAAGGGCATGCTGCCCCGCAATCGCCTGGGTGTGCAGCAGCTGCGGAAACTCAAAGTGTATGCGGGCGCCGAGCACCCACACCAGGCACAGCGGCCCGAGCCGCTCGCCTGAACGGAGACCAGGACAGCATGACCAGCAACGTCGCCTTCTACTACGGGACCGGTCGCCGGAAGACCAGCGTCGCCCGTGTCCGGCTCATCCCCGGCGAGGGTGAGGTGGTCGTGAACGGCCGCAGCCTCGACGAGCACTTCGGCAACGCGATCAACCAGTCCGAGATCCTGATGCCGTTCCGCGTCACCGGCACCGAGGGCCGGTACAACGCGATGGTGAAGGTCGACGGTGGCGGTTACCAGGGGCAGGCCGGCGCGATCCGCCATGGGATCGCCCGCGCGTTGCTCCAGTCGGATCCGGAGGCGACCCGCCTCCCATTGCGGCAGGCCGGGCTCCTGTCCCGCGATCCGCGGATGAAGGAGCGCAAGAAGTACGGCCTGAAGCGCGCGCGCAAGGCGCCGCAGTACACGAAGCGCTAGTCGAGACAGACAGGTCCTGGCAGGAGATCGGCCGGGCTCTCCGCTCGCGCCCGCCCGGCACGACCCGGCCACCCGTCGCCCTCGCCGCGCGGTGAGGAAGGGCGGAGTGGCGCTGCGTCCGCGGCATTCCGCCGAATGTCCATCGGGGGAACGGGGGGCGGCCCGTATCGAGGCACGGGCCCAGCCGACGGGACTCCCCGTGCGGGGGAGCGTCTCTGCCGCTGGCCAGTAGCGGGCTCCGGGCTGTCACACTCTCGCCAGGTGAACGCCTGGCGGGTTGACGCCGCCGATCGTTCCCGGGGTGTACGCCTGGCGGGTTGCTACCGACACCCGCTCCGCGCGTGTACGCCTGGCGGACCGGGCCGGCACGACTTGCCCGCGACCAGCCGCCCTCGCCACAGGACACGCTGCGAGCGCGGGGCGTCGTGCACGTAACCCGCAGCTGTGCCACGCTGCGCCCATGGCGGACCCCATCTTCGAGCGGTACAAGGAAGCGCTGAGGGCGGGCCACGTCGCCGCGCTCCGTGGCAGGCTGGACGACGCGCTGGTGCACTACCGCGCGGCGGCCGCGATCGCACCCGACCGGCCACTCCCCCACGTGGGCATGGCCGACGCCCTGCTCCTCCTCGGGCGGGTCGACGAGGCCCTCGTCTCGGCCCGGGCAGCGCTGCAGCGCGCGCCGGCCGATCCGGCTGCCCTCGAGGTCGCCGCCCGGGCCCACGAGGCGGCCGGGCAGGCAGACGAGGCCGCGGCCTGCCTCGACCGTCTGGCCGATGCACACGTCGAGATGGACAGCCTCGACGCCGGGTATGCGGTGGCGGTCCGGGCACGCGATCTGGCCCTGACCGACGTGCGGAAGCGGCGCGCCGAGGAGCTCGCGTCGGCCCGGCACGCCGCGTTGGAACCCTCGCCACCGGAACCGGGAACAGGCCAGGGCGCCGCCGCTCGCCCGCCAGGCGGGACGTCCCCGGGGGTCACTCGGCCGATGAGACGCCGGGAGCCACCGAGACGGGCCGGGGCGACCGCCAAGGCCGGCACCGGGGCACCCGCGGGTCCTACCGGCGAACCGGATGCGGCCGAGGCAAAGCCCGGTGCCCGGCGCGCGGCCACGCTGGCTCCCCCGGCTCCCCCGGCTCCCCCGGCTCCCCCGGCATCCGTCGCCGCAGTTGCCGTGCACGAGCTCGCGCAGGAGGGAGACGGCGGCTCCGGCGCCGCCGACAGCACGACCGCCGACAGCACGACCGCCGATGTCGCGATGGCAGGCGGCGCGACCGCCGACGCGGCAGCCGCCGGGCTCGCCGACTCCGAACGCGCGGGCGCGATCCCCGAAGAGCCCCGGGACACGCCGGCCCCGCCGGTGCGGGACGAGCGCACGCCCGCGGGGCCATCGGGTCGGCCCGATCCCGAGGCGGCGTTTGCCGCGGCGGACGAGCGCGCGGCCGCCGGCGACCCCCACGATGCGGCGAGGCTGTACGTCCGGGCCGCGGAGTCGTGCCTGGCAATGGGCGCCTCCCGGAGCGCGGTGGACGAGTGTCTTCGGGCCCTCGCTGGTGCCCCGGGCGATACCGAGGTGCACCTCGAGCTGGCTCGTATCCACGTGGTGACCGGCCATGCCGAGCGGGCGGCCGAGACGCTGGACCTTCTCGAGCGTCTGCTCGTCCTGGAGGGCGATCGGGACGGGCTGGCCAGGGTCGAGGCCTTCCGGCGCGACGCGGCGCAACCGCTGTCCACCGGATGGCGCGCGTCGCCGGGAGCCGCGAGCGCGCCGCCGGCCGACCAGCCCTGAGTCCGCCCTGGGCGGCGCGCGTTCCGTCCCGTGGGTCGCCTGCCTGCCGGCGGCCGTCGGCGCACCTGCCCGCCAGGTGCCCGCGGCCGGCCGCCAGGTGCCCGCTGCTACACTAGCGCCCGATGCAGCAACTCCTGGACCTGCTCTCGGGGATCCAGCCGAAGCCGACGACCTTCATCGATATCGGGCTCACGGCGCTGCTCATCTACGGCCTGTTCAGCCTGATCCGGGACACCCGTGCGGTCCGCCTCGTGATCGGGGTCACGCTCCTGTACGGCGTGTACGTGCTGGCCCAGCTCCTGGGCCTTCAGCTCCTCTCGCAGATCCTCCAGGCGGGCGCCGTGGTCGGGCTGTTCGCCCTCGTGGTGGTCTTCCAGCCCGAGCTGCGCCGGGCGCTCGAGCGCCTCGGCCACGTCGGATCGCTCGGGTGGCTGCTCGCCCCGGGCCAGCAGGGGGCCATCGAGCACGTCGCCGCTGAGATCTCGCACGCGTCCTACGGGTTCGCCCAGGACCGGCACGGTGCGCTGATCGTCCTCGAACGTGAGACGGGGCTGGAGGACTTTGCCGAGAGCGGGGTCATGATGCACGCCGACCTGTCGGCGGAGCTGCTGCGGACCATCTTCATGCCACGGTCGCCACTCCACGACGGTGCGGTGATCGTGCGCGGAGGCCGTATCCTGGCGGCCGGCGCGGTGCTGCCGCTCGCCGAGGTGTCCCCGGGGACGGAGCGGTTCGGAACCCGCCACCGGGCCGCGTTCGGGATCACGGAGGAGACGGACGCCCTGGTCGTGGTGGTGAGCGAGGAGACCGGGGCCATCAGCCTCGTCGAGCGCGGGCGGATCGTGCGGAACCTGGACGAAGAGCAGCTGCGGGTGGCGCTCGCCACCCTGCTGCGTCTCGATGCCTCGCGCCGAGCGGTGACCCCCGAGCGCCTCGATGACCACTGGCCGCACCTCCACCGTCCCGGCCGCGCCTGGCCGCGCTACGGGATCCGGCGTCGGACCGGCCGGGGGGGACAGAAACCCGGGGCGGCGGGAGCCGCGACAGCGGGGCGGGCTGACCGCACGTGACGGCAAGCCGGATCCTCCGCATCCTCGTCCGCAACTGGCCCCTGCGTCTCGGAGCCATCGCCCTGGCGGTGGTCCTGTACCTGGGGCTCGTGATCTCCCAGAACGCACGGACCTGGACCGGTCCGGTCCCGATCGACGCGATCGACCAGCCGGCGGGCACGTTCCTGCTGGGGAACCTCGGCGACGTCACCTCGGTCCAGTACATCGCGCCGATAGACGTCGCGGCTCAGGTGACGAGCGCCTCCTTCGTCGCCACCGCCGACCTGACCGGGGTGGGGACGCAGCCCGGCGGAGCGCCGGTCAGCGTCCCCGTGCGGGTGGTGGCCCGCGATCAGCGGATCCAGATCGTCAGCTGGGAGCCCGCCACCGTGGTCGCGCGCCTGGACCCCGTGATCAGCGAGCAGGTGCCCGTCCAGGTCGAGCGCGGGACGGTGCCGGCCGGGCTCACCGCCGGCCAGGCGATCGTCAGCCCCACCACCGTCACAGTCCGGGGCGCCAGCTCGCTGGTGTCCCAGGTCGCGGCGGCGGAAGCCCGCGTCGCGATCGACCCGAGCGGCTCCAACGTCGACGCCAACGTCGACCTGGTCGCCGTCGACGGCCGCGGCGACGTCATCTCACCGGTGGAGATCGACCCCTCCACCGCGCATGTGACGATTGCGGTCGGGGAACAGCAGGTGAACCGGACCGTGCCGGTCGTGCCGACCGTGACGGGTCAGCTCGCCACCGGCTACGCGATCCGGGACGTCACGGTCACGCCGCTCACCGCGACCGTCAGCGGTCCGGCCTCGGCGGTCGGCTCGCTGGCGAGCGTTTCGACCGCGCCCATCTCCGTGGCCGGCAGGAGCGCGGATCTGGCAACCTCGGTCGCCCTCCAGCCGCCGAAGGGCGTGACCGTGCTCGCACCGTCCAGGGTCCAGGTCCGCGTCCGCGTGACCGTCGAGACCGGATCGCGGAGCTTCGGGGCCGGCGTCGTCCTGACCGGAACGCGCCCCGACCGCACCTACACCCTGTCCGTGCCGGACGTGCTGGTCACGCTCGGCGGCCCCAGCTCCGCGCTCGACGTCATCGACCCGGCGACCCTCTACGCCACGGTCAGCGTCACCGGGCTCGATTCCGGGACGTTCACGCTGCCCGCGACGTTCTCCGCCCCGACCGGCACCTCGCTGGTCGCGATCAGCCCGTCCGCCGTCCAGGTGACGATCGAGGCCCCAGCTCCCAGCCCGAGTCCATCCGCGACCTCCAGCCCGGGGTTCTGACCATGGCACGACTCTTCGGCACCGATGGGATCCGCGGTGTCGCCAACGTGGACCTCAAGCCGACCCTGGCCTATGCGCTGGGCCGCGCGACGGCCCACCTCCTGGCCAGCGGCAGGGGGCCGATCGTCCTCGGGCAGGACACCCGGCGCTCCGGCGACATGCTCGCGGCCGCGATCGTGGCCGGTGCGACGTCGATGGGGGTCGACGTGTACCGGGCGGGCGTGCTTCCCACCCCGGCGCTCGCGCACCTGGCGGGCACGGGCGACTTCGCCGCGGGGATCGTGGTCTCCGCCTCCCACAACCCGGCCGACGACAACGGCCTCAAGGTACTCGATCATCGCGGCATCAAGCTCGACGACGCCCTGGAGAACGAGCTCGACACGCTCATCTGGCGGGCCGAGGAGCTGCCCAGCCCGACCAACGCCGGGATCGGGCGGGACGTGGACGCGCGCGAACTGGTCGAACGGTACGTGGCCCACCGGGTCGAGCTGGCGCGCCGCAGCCGCAACGACCTGCGGGTCATGGTCGACTGCGCCAACGGTTCTGGCTGCCCGGTGGCGGAGCGCATCCTCGGCGCGAGCGGCGCCCGTGTCGCGACGATCCACGACAACCCCGACGGCGTGAACATCAACCATGAGTGCGGGGCCACGCACCCCGAGTCGCTGGCCGCCTACGTGGCGGAGCGCGGCGCGGATGTCGGCTTTGCGCTGGACGGCGACGCGGACCGCTGCGTGGCGGTCGACGAACGGGGGAGGGTGGTCGACGGCGACCGGCTCATCGGCCTGATCGCGCTCGATCGCCTGGAACGCCGGGCGCTTGCCGGCAGCACCGTGGTCGTGAGCGTCCTGTCGAACGGCGGCCTCGTGTCTGCCATCCAGCGGGCCGGCGGCCAGATCGTGCGCACGCCCGTCGGGGACAAGTACATCCTCGACGCGATGCTCGTCTCCGGCGCCGGGCTGGGGGGCGAGAAGAGCGGCCACGTGATCGTCGCGGAGCACGCCAACGCCGGCGACGGGATCGTCACCGCGCTCGAGGTCCTGGGGATCCTCGCCCGCCGCGGACGGCCGCTCTCCGAGCTCGCGGACGAGATCCTGCTGTACCCTCAGCAGCAGCGCAGCGTCCGGGTCCGCCACAAGGACCAATGGGACGCGGACCCGGCGATCACGGCCGCGATCCGTGCGGCCGAAGCGGACCTCGCCGACGGCGGCCGGGTGCTCGTGCGGCCGTCCGGGACGGAGCCCGTGCTGCGCATCATGGTCGAGGGTGAGCACGAGGAGACCGTCACGACTCTTGCCGACCGGCTCGCGGCGCTCGCCGCGGACCGCCTCAACCAGCCCGCCTGACCCGGGCGCAGGAGGGCGCGACCATGTGTGGCATCGTCGGATACAGCGGTCCCCGCGAGGCGGCTCCGATCCTGCTCGAGGGGCTCGCCCGCCTCGAGTACCGTGGCTACGACTCGGCGGGGATCGCCCTGGTCCGGAGCGATGGATCGGTCTTCGTGGAGAAGAAGGCCGGCAAGCTGGAGAACCTGCGCGCAGCGATCGGGGACACCCTGCCGTCGTCGGGCGTCGGGCTCGCGCACACGCGATGGGCCACCCACGGCCGTCCGAACGACCTCAACGCGCACCCACACGTCGACTGCACGGGCGACATCGTGGTGATCCACAACGGGATCATCGAGAACTTCCGCGAGCTGCGCGACGGGCTGGAGGCGCGCGGCCACCGGCTCGCGTCCGAGACCGACACGGAGGCGCTGGCCCATCTCGTGGAGGAGGCGTACGCCGGGAACATCGGCGACGCGGTGCGGCGGGCGCTCTCGCAGGTCTCCGGCGCGTATGCCCTCGTGGTGCTCCACCGGGGTGAACCCGGACGGCTCATCGGCGCGCGCATGAACGTGCCGCTGATCGTGGGGGTGGGCAACGGCGAGAACTTCGTGGCCTCGGATGTCGCGGCAGTGCTCGAGCACACCGACCGGGTCGTCTTCCTCGAGGAGGGCGACGTGGTGGACCTCGACAGCACGTCGGTGCGGATCACGGGACTCGACGGCGAGCCGCGCGAACGTGCCGTCCACACCATCGACTGGACCATCGAGGCGGCCGAGAAGGGGGGCTACCCCCACTTCATGCTCAAGGAGATCTACGAGCAGCCCGACGCGATCCGCGCGGCGATCACCGGCCGCCTGCGCGGCGATCGGATCGTCCTGGACGAACTCCAGCCGATCCTGGAGGCACTGGAGCGCGCCGACCGCGTGGAGTTCGTCGCGTGCGGGACGGCGGCGTATGCCAGCCAGGTGGGCGCGCACCTGGTGGAGCAGTGGGTGGGGATCCCCGCCCGCGTCACGGTCGGGTCCGAGTTCCGCTACGCCCCGCCGCCCCTCGACGGGCGCACGCTGGTCGTGGCGGTCAGCCAGTCGGGCGAGACCGCCGATACGCTGGCCGCCACGCGGTTGGCCCGTGAGCGCGGCTGCCCGATCGTTGCCGTGACCAACACCGTGGGATCCGCGCTGACCCGCGAGGCGGACGCGGTCTGCTTTCTCCAGGCGGGTCCCGAGGTCGCCGTGGCCGCGACGAAGACCTTCGTGGCGCAGGTCACCGTGCTCGTGATGATCGCCGCGGTCGTCGCGCGCACCCGCGGACGCCTGGAGCCGGAGCGTGAACGGGAGCTGGCGGCGGCGGCTCGGGCGCTGCCCTCGCAGGCCCGCCGCGTGCTCGAGCTGGACAGCCGCGTGCGCGAGGCCGCACGGCGCTACGTCAACAGCCGGGGCTTCATGTTCATCGGGCGGGGGGCGAGCTACCCGGCGGCGCTGGAGGGCGCCCTCAAGCTCAAGGAGGTCAGCTACACGCACGCCGAGGGGTACGCCGCCGGCGAGCTCAAGCACGGGCCCATCTCGCTCCTCGACGTCGAGGTGCCGCTGGTGGCGGTCGCCACGCGCTCGTCGGTGCACGAGAAGCTCGTCAGCAACGTGATGGAGGGTCGCGCCCGCGACGCGCGGGTGATCGTCGTCGCCACCGAGGGAGACGACGAGATCCGGCGCTGCGCCGACGACGTATTCGCCGTGCCGGACACGCTCGAGGCGCTCAGCCCGATCCTGGCCGTCATCCCGCTCCAGCTCTTCGCGTACCACATGGCGGTGGCCCGTGGCACGGACGTGGACCAGCCGCGCAACCTGGCGAAGTCCGTGACGGTGGAGTAGGCGGGCGGCGTGGCAGGCAGAGCGCAGGACGGCGAGCCGACGTCGGGGGCGGGCGGGGCCGCGCCCCGCGACGCGGACGCGACCACCGAGCTCGGGGTCGACATCATCCGGGTGTCGCGCATCCGCCAGACGCTCGAGCGCTTCGGGTCGCGCTTCGCCCTGCGGGTGCTGACTCCTGCCGAGGTCGCGTACGTGCGGACCAATGCCGAGCGCTTCGCCGGGCGGTGGGCGGCGAAGGAGGCGGTCAGCAAGGTTCTCGGCCTCGGCGTGCGCGGCGTGGGCTGGCGCGACATCGAGGTGATGCGGCTGCCCACGGGTCAGCCCGCCGTGCGCCTGTCGGGCCGTGCGCGGGCACGGGCCGAGCAGCTCGGCATGGGGCGGATCGCCCTGTCGATCACCCACGAGCGCGAGTACGCGGTGGCCGTTGCGTCCGGGGTCCGGACCGAGGGTGGCGCGTTCCTGTTCCCACCCGACATCGAGGACCGGCTCGACGAGCGCGAGCGGCGGCTGCTCGGGCGCCTGGAGCGGATCCGCACGCTCGCGGGCGAGCTGCGTCGCGAGGACGAGTTCGGAGAGAGCCCGGCATGACCGACGACCGTCGCACGCCCCTCCAGCCGCTCGACGACGACACGGCGGCCGGCCTCCTCCCCCGGCGCGATCCGCGGGCCCACAAGGGCGACAACGGGCGCGTCCTCCTTGTCGCGGGCTCGCTCGACTACGCGGGTGCGGGGCTGCTCGCGAGCCATGCGGCGGGGCGTGCGGGTGCCGGCCTGGTGACCCTCGCCGTGCCGGCCTCCCTCCAGCCCATCGTGGCGGGTCGATACGTGGAGGTCATCACGATCGGCCTGCCCGAGGCGGCGCCGTTCGAGGTGGACCCGGAGGCGGCGCTCGCCGTGCTGCAGGACGTGCCCCACGATGCGCTCGTGATCGGGCCGGGCCTGCGCCGCTCGGACGCCACGGACGCCCTGGTGAGGGGGCTGCTGGCCACTCCCGGCGCGCCCGCCATCGTCGACGCGGAGGCGCTCAACGCGCTGTCGCGCACGCAGGGCTGGCCGGGGCGCGTCAGGCGCCGCTGCGTGCTGACGCCGCATCCGGGGGAGTTCCGGCGGCTCCGGCCGGATGAGGAGAGCGACCTTTCGGCCGACGACGAGGCGCGCGAGCATGCGGCCCGCGCGGCGGCCGAGGCGTGGGGCCAGGTGGTAGTCCTGAAGGGTGCCCGCTCTGTGGTGGCGGATGCGGGCGGCGGCGCGGCGCGTGCGCCGTTCGAGAACCCCGCCCTGGGCACCGGTGGGACCGGCGACGTCCTGGCCGGCACGATCGGGGCGCTGCTCGGACAGCGCCTGGACCCATACGCGGCGGCCCGCCTGGGCGTCTACCTGCACGGCGCGGCCGGGGACGCGATGCGCGACCGCCTCGGGGACAGCGGGCTGCTCGCCTCGGACCTGCCCTGGGAGATCGCGCACGTGCGGCATCGTCTCGCCCGGCTCCGCGACCGTCGCGCGGGGGCCGCACGGCGCGTTGGCTTCTCCCTGCGCGACGGTTCCGCATGAACGACTCGCTGCTGCCGATCGAGGTCCGCCTCCGGGCCGCCGGCCTGCCATCGCTGCCCCGCACCGCCTGGCTGCAGATCGACGTGGACGCACTGGCCGCCAACGTGGCGACGGCGCGCTCGCTGCTCGCGACGGGGGTCCGGCTGGCGGCCGTCGTGAAGGCCGACGCCTACGGGCACGGCCTCGTGCCGACCGCGAGGGCCTTCGCCGCGGCCGGGGTGGACCACCTCTGCGTCGCCACGCTCGACGAGGCCCTGACCGTGGCGGCGGCCGGGTCGGGCGTCCCGGTGCTGCTGCTCTTCCAGCCCCCGATCGACGGTCTCTGCGCGGCCGCGGATGCCGGCATCGAGGTGACCGTCGCGAGCGAGGCGTCGCTCGACGAGCTCGAGCCGGCGCTGCGACCGGCGGCACGCAGGCTGCGGGTTCACCTGGAGATCGACACGGGCCTGGGTCGGGCAGGCGTCGCGCCGGACCGGGCCGGGGCGGTGGCGGCGCGGCTGCTCGCGATCCCCGGGATCGAGCTGGTGGGGACCTGGACCCACCTGGCGAGCGCCAGCGACCCGGCACCGTCCGGCGTGCAGGGAGCACGGTTCCGCGAGGCGTGCGACGCCATGAGCAGCGCCGGCGCCGGACGGCTGCTGCGGCACGCGGCCGCGACCGGCGGGCTGTTCGGCGCGACCGCGCCGCAGCTCGACATGGTGCGCCTCGGGCTGTCGCTCTACGGGCTGCTGCCGGAGGCGTTTCCCGTGGCCCCCGGCGCGCGCGCGGCGGCGGCGGCGCTGCGGCCGGCCATGTCGCTGCACGCCCGTGCCCTGCGCATCGCGGACGTCACCCCCGGCGATGGCGTGGGCTACGGGTCACGCTGGCGCGCCCCACGTCCGTCCAGGGTCGCGACGCTCCCGGTCGGATACGGCGACGGATGGACGTACGGCTCGGCGGGCCTGACCGCCGCGCTCGTCCGCGGCCGGCGCGTGCCGCTCGTGGGGAGCGTGGCCATGGACGCGATCGCGGCCGACGTCACGGACGTCCCCGGCGTCGGCGCCGGGGACGAGTTCGTCCTGCTCGGAGCGCAGGGATCCGAGCGGATCGCCGCGCTTGAACTGGCGCATGCGCGCACCACGATCCCGTGGGAGATCGTCACTGCGATGGCATCGCGCCTTCCCCGCGTGTACGATGCGTCCGGCGTGGTGCTGAGCGTGCGAACGCTCGCCGGCGAGAGCCGCCGGGAGGGCGCGAGGACGAGATGAGCGGGATCCGGCTCTGGAATGGCGACATCTGCGACCTGGAGGTCGATGCGATCGTCGTCCCGGCCACGACCACCCTCTGGATGACGTCGGGAGCTGCCGCGGCCGTCAAGCAGCGCGGCGGCCACGGCATCGAGTTCGAGGCGATCGCCAGGGGGCCGCAGCCGCTCGGATCGGCCGTCGCCACGGGCGGAGGGTCCCTGGGCTGTGGCACCGTGATCCATGCCGTCTCGCTCGGCCCGGATCGCCGCGCCTCGGCCGCCGCGATCGGTGCGGCCACCAGCGCGGCGCTCCGCCTGGCGAACCGGATGGACCTGCACACGATCGCGATGCCGGCGCTGGGGTCCCCGCTCGGTGGCGTGCCGCTGGCGGAGTGTGCGCGGGTCATGCTGCGGGCGATGCACCACACGCTGCCCGAGTGCGCCTCGCTGGTCGAGGTCGTGGTCGCGTTGCGGGGCGCCCGCACCTACGCGACCTTCCAGGAGGAACTGGGACGCGAGCCCGTGCTGCGGGCCGTCCCGGTGGTCCCCGGCACCAATGCCGGGCCGGTGAGCGTGATGAGCGAGTCGGTCCTGCCCGCACCGGAAGAGCCGGCGCCGCGGTCCACGGCTGCCCCGGCGACGGCAGCTCCCCCCGGGAACACGCGTCCACGTCACGGAGGCCCATCGTGAGCGAGTCGCGGTTCGGCCGCCCGGAGGAGGTGCAGGACGAGCTCGTCGAGGCCGTCGCTCGCGAGGTGCAGCTGCGCGGCATGGCCGCGTCGATGGTGCTGTTCCTGGAGGCGAGCCGGCCCTACCGGCCCCTGGGAAGCCAGGCCATGCTCTTCTTCGACCCGGCGCTGCGCGGCATCCTGACCGGCGGCGTGGTGGGCGTGGACCGCGTGCTCGCGGACGAGACCGGCATCGAGCGGCTGATCGAGCGGCTCGAGGAGCTCGACGAGGAGTCGCGCTGGGACGCCTGATCTCGGTGGGACATCGGCGTCGGTTGCGCCGGGTCGGGGCCGGTTGCGCCGGACGCCTCGCTTCCCAGCCGGGTAGGATTCTCGCGTGACCCCCGGTCCTCATGCGTTCTTCACCCTCGACATCGGCTCCGCGACCACCGGGGCCGCGCTCATCGGTCGCATCGACAGCCGATGGCGCCTGCTCGCCGCCGGCGCGGCGCCGGCGACCCTGGCGCACGATGCGCTGCTTGGCGACCTCGTTGAACAGGTTGCGGCGGCCGGACCGGACCTGCTCCCCGGCGCGGAGTCGTGGCCGGACTGGGCGCGTGTCGAGAGCCGCACGCTGCCGCCACCGCGCGTCGTGATCGCCGGCCCGTCGGATCGGGCGGCGGAGCCGCTGCTCCGGGCGTTCCTCGTCGACGGATGGGAGGTGGCCGCGAGGGTCACCCCCGAGCGGGCCGAGGCCTTCGGCGCGGCGGTCGCGCTCCGAGATCCCGGGCTGGACCTGGTGGCGGTGGCGGCGCCCGACGGCCTCGGGGGGCACGAGCGGGAGGGCCTCGCGGACGTCCTGGCCCTGGTCGGCGCCACGGTCGGGCTGCGCGACGGCCTCTCCGTCCTGCTGGCCGGTCCGGGCGCCAGCGGCGCACCCGGGTTGCCTCCGGACCGGATCCGCCGCGCCCACGGGGCGGGCGACGCCGTGGCCGCGGCGCGCGACATCCTCGGGCGGACCGCGGATGGCCGGGAGGCGTTCGGCCGGTCGATCGCCTCGCTCGCCGCCGTGCTCGACCTCAGGGTGGAGGGCGTGGACGTCGGGCTCGACGCGGGCACGCGCGTGATGGCGGGACCCGAAGGCGTGATGCGGAGGCTCGTCCGGGCAGACTCCGGTCTGCTGCCGCCTGCGGCGCTGGACGACCAGCGGATCCTCGACGGGATCGCGACATGGTCACCGCTGGCCGACGAGGCTTTCGCGGTTCGGGACAGGCTGCGAAACCTGCGCCTGGCGCCCTGGCGCGAGGCCGCGGGCGATGGCGCCCGCCTTCGGCTGGCGGCGGCCCGGGCAGCGCTCGAGCGGCTGGAGCAGGCGTGGCACGACGACGCGCGGGACCGCCTGCACCGGGCCCGTGGTTCCACCGAGCGCCTCCCCGACCCCGTGCCCGTCGCGGCACCGGACCTGCTCGTCGCCAGCGGCGGGGCGTTCGCCTGCCCCCCCGCGCCGGCGGTCGCGCTCGCGCTGGTCGATACGCTGCGCCGGCCTGGGGCAGTCGCGCTGACGCTCGACCACGCGCGCGTCCTCGGGCCCCTCGGCGCACTCGACGACGAGGGCGACCGGCGCCGGCTGCTCGCCGACCTCGCCGACGACATCCTGCTGCCGCTGGGCAGCGCGATCGTGGCACCGGGCCTGCGACCGGCCCGAAAGGGGACCCTCCGGGTCACCGCCGACGGCGCGACCACGTCGCTGCCGCTCACGTCGGGCACCGTGCAGGTGGTGGACCTGCCGCCCGGGCTCGCGGCCGTCGCCGAGCTCGACTCGCCCGACGATCTGTACGTGGGCACTCGCGCTCGGCGCGTCGCGTTCGAGGTCACCGGGGGGCTCGGGGGGCTCCTGGTCGACACGCGCGAGATCCCTTTGCGGCTCCCCGAACGGCCGGAACGACGGCGGGAGTACCTGGACGCATGGCAGCGACCTCTCTGGGCGAACGACGAACCGTGACGGACCCCGCCGGCCTGGCGCGCATCCCCTGCCGGCCCGTGCCTCTCGGGGCGCCGCTCGTGCGGGTCGCGCTGCTGCCGGGCGACGAGCCGCTCGTGACTCCCGGCGACCGCGTGTCGCCCGGGTCCCCGCTGCTGCGCCGGCCGCGCCACCCGCAGGTGGCCGAGCAGCCGCTCCGCGGGCGTGTCTCGCCCAGTCCGGGGACGCGGTTCGCGGACGGGGCGCCGCTGGCCGGTGACGGTCGACGGGCCCTCCGGTTCGATGGTGCGGGAGAGGTGCTGTACGTCACGCCCGGTGGGCGGGTGCGCGCGGTGGTCTCGCGCCATCACGCCATCGTGACCTCACCGGCGACGGGGACCGTGGATGCGCTCGACGCGTGCTCCCTCGTGGTGCGCAGCGAAGGGCCGGCGCTCTCCGCCGTTCTCGCGATCGGGGAGCCCTCGCACGGTCCACTGGTGCTGGCCGTCGACGGTCCCGAGGCAGAGCTGCACGCCAACCGGATCGACGCCCGGCACTCCGGGGCCATCCTCGTCGCCGGATCGAGGGTCGACGTCGAGGGACTGACCCGTGCCCGGGCCATGGGCGTGCGTGGCGCGATCGTCGGCGGCGTGATCGGCAGCGACGTCCTCGCGCTGCGCGCGTCGATCGATCGCCAGGAGGCGTCGATCCACGCCAGTCCGTCGTTCGCGCTCGTGGTGCTCGACGGGTACGGGAAGCGCCCCATCCCGCGGTCGACCTGGGAGGCACTGGTCGCTTCCGGGGGGCAGGACGTGGGCCTCTCCATCACGCCGCCGCTCGTGCTGTTCGAGCCAGGCGCCGACCTGCCGGCCGGCGACCCGGACCGCGTGCGCGTCACGGCGGGGCCGCTGCTCGGCCGGAACGGCCGGTTCGTGGGGCTCATCGGCTCACGCCGCCGTGCGGGCGGCGTCTTCCAGGACTGTGCCAGGGTGGCGCTCGACCCGATCGCGCTGCCCGGCTCGGAGGAGCTCGTCGACGTGCCGATCGCCGACCTCGAGCGCGATGGCTGAGGCCGCCTCCGGTGTCGGCGGACGGATGCGGGTGTCGAGCGCGTCGGCGGCCGAGACCAGGCGTCTGGCTGCCCATCTCGCGGGGGCCGCGGTGCCCGGCGACGTGATCGCGCTGCGCGGTGAGCTGGGCGCCGGCAAGACGCAGTTCGCCAAGGGCTTCGCCCGCGGTCTCGGGGTGTCGGCGGTCGTCAACAGCCCCAGCTTCACGCTGATGGCCGAGTACACCGGGAGGCTCCCGTTCTTCCATCTCGACCTGTACCGGCTGGGCGGAGCGGCGGACGCGCTCGCGGGCGGCCTGCTCGACGAGCGCCAGGTGGCGGGCGTCACCCTGATCGAATGGGCCGAGCGGCTGGGCAGCCCGGTAGGCGGAGGCGACCTCGAGGTGCGGTTCGAGGGCGTTGGCGACGAGATCCGGCAGCTCGAGCTGCACGCGCGGACCGAGCGCGGCGCCCGATACCTCGCGCGCATGCGCGAGTGGGAGCCGGGGGAGGAGCCGCGATGACCGGCCCCGGGCCTGTGACGATCCCGGGAGGATGCGTGCCGCCGGCTGACCGTCCGCTGATCGCCATCGACACGGCCACCCGGCGGGCGTCCGTCGCGATCGGGGACGGGCTGGGCGCGCCGCTGGCGATGCGCGCGTGGACCGCCGGCTACCGGCACGGCGAGGAGCTGCTGGCGGTGCTGGACGACCTGCTGCGGGATGCGGGCGTGGGCCTGCGGGACCTCGGCGGCGTCGTGGTAGGGACGGGGCCCGGCGCCTTCACAGGGCTCCGCGTGGGCCTGGCCACCGCAAAAGGGCTGGCCTATGGGCTCGGGATTCCCATCGTCGGGGTGGCGTCGACGGAGGGGCTGGCAGTCGCGGCCGAGGATGCGGGTGCTGGCGCGGAGGGTCCGCGCGACGTCGCGGTGCTGCTGCCGGCGGGGCCGCACGACCGCTATCTCGCGTGCTACCAGCGGGCAGGCGCGCGCGCGGTCGAGCGGGCGGGCGGGCCCGAGCTCGTCCCGGGCGGCGAGCCCATCGGACCGCGCGTTGCCGGCGCGGTGCTGGTCGCGATCGACCTCCCGCCGGGACCCGAGATCCCCGGCAAGGCGGTATCCGCCGGGACCCGCGCCCAGGAGCGGTTGGGCGCCGCGCTGCTGTCGCTCGGTCGGGCCTCGCTGGACGCCGGCCTGGCCGTGGATGTCGCGGAACTCGTGCCGGGCTACGTGACGCTGCCGCGCGGCATTACCGAGCAGGTGGGGGCCATCGAATGGTCGCGCGACCTCCGGTGAGGGTGCTCGTCGAGCCCATGCGACTCGACGACGTCCCCGCCGTCCACGAGATCGAGCGCGCCAGCTTCACCTCGCCGTGGCCCACCTATGCCTTCCGCCAGGAGCTGGAGGCGAACCGACTGGCACGCTACATCGTGGCACGCGACGGAGACCGGATCGTGGGGTACGCCGGCCTCTGGCAGATGGTCGACGAAGCGCACATCACCACCTTCGCCGTGGCACCGGGATACCGCATGCAGGGCGTGGGGCAGACCCTTCTGGTGGAGCTGCTGAGGATCGCGGAATCGGTCGGCGCGTCGGTCGCCACGCTCGAGGTGCGCGTGTCGAACCTGCCGGCGCGGCGCCTGTACGAGAAGTACGGGTTCCGGCCGGTGGGCGTCCGGCCGCGCTACTACACGGACAACAACGAGGACGCGCTGATCATGACCACCCCCGAGCTCCGATCCCGCGACATGCGGGGCCGGCTGCGGCGGCTGGCCGCGGATCTCCGCGCCAGGACCGGCGCGCTGGACGGCGATGAGGCCGACCCCCCACGGGAGGAGGCGTGATGGGCGACGCGGCGACGGGGCTGATCCTGGCGGTCGAGACCTCCTGCGACGAGACGGCCGTCGCCGTCGTCGAGCGCGGGCGGCGGATCCGGGCGAGCGTGGTCGCCAGCCAGGTGGCGATGCACGCCTCGACCGGCGGGATCGTGCCCGAGGTGGCGGCGCGTGCCCACCTGCGCTGGATCGTGCCTGTCTTCGAGGAGGCCCGGGCGGCGGCGGGTGTCGACGACTGGTCGACCATCGAGGCGGTCGCGGTGACGAACGGCCCCGGGCTGGCCGGCTCGCTGCTGGTCGGGATCAACTTCGCGAAGACGCTGGCATACGTGCACCGGCGGCCGCTCGTGCCGGTCAACCACCTCGAGGGTCACATCTACGCGGCCTGGCTCCTCGACCCGGACGATCCCGAGCGCCCGGCGCCACCGTTCCCGCTGATTGCGCTGGTCGTGAGCGGCGGCCACACGTTCCTGGTCGAGATGCGCGACCACCTGCAGTACCGCTTCCTGGGCCAGACGGTCGACGATGCGGCGGGCGAGGCGTTCGACAAGGTCGGCCGGCTCCTCGGCCTGCCGTACCCGGGCGGACCGGCCATCATGAAGGCCGCCGCCGGGGCACGGCGGCACGATGTCGAGTTCCCGCGCGCGTGGATGGGCGAGTCGTACGACTTCAGCTTCAGCGGGCTGAAGACGGCCGCCCGCCGTGCCATCGAGGCTCGTGGCGGCGGCGAGGCCCTCGACCCCGCGTCGGTGGCGGAACTCGCATACGGGTTCCAGGAATCCGTGGTCGACGTCCTCGCCACGAAGACCGGGCTTGCCGCGGAACGGAGCGGCGCACAGGCGATCGTCCTGGGCGGGGGGGTGGCGGCCAATGCCGTGCTGCGGGATCGCGTGGCGGAGCGGGCCGCGGCGCTGGGGATTCCGCTGGTCGTCCCGCGCCCGGCACTCTGCACGGACAACGCGGCGATGGTGGGGGCGGCCGGCTTCTTCCGCGCCCGCGCCGGGACGCGGGCCGCGCTCGACCTCGACGCCCGGCCGTCGCTGCCGCTCGTGCCGTGAGCCCGCCCGAGGGCGACCCGCTGGATGCGCTGCATCTCGGCGCCGAGGCCGTCCGCCGGCACCTGCGCCGGTACGGACTCGAGCCGCGAAGGTCGCTGAGCCAGAACCACCTGGTCGACGGACAGACGCTCGAGGCGATCGTGGCCGCAGCGGCGCCGGTGCCGGGCCGCACGGTCCTCGAGATCGGGCCGGGGATCGGGATCCTGACCGGGGCGCTGCTGCGCGCGGGAGCCTCGGTGACCGCGGTCGAGGTCGATCCCCGCCTGGCCGCCCACCTGCGCGAGCGGTTCGAGCGCGCGCTCGAGGTCGGCGAGGCGGAGCCTTCGGCGCCCGGCGCGCTCCGCCTGGTCGAGGCCGACGCGCTCGACGTCCCGGTGGCGGACCTCGTGGCTCCGCCATATGACCTGGTCGCGAACCTGCCGTACCACATCACGAGCCCGACCCTCCACCACGTCCTCGGCGAGGAACCGCGGCCCGAGCGCTTCGTGCTGATGCTGCAGCGCGAAGTGGCCGAGCGGATCGCCGCGCGCCCGGGTGCGCTCAGCTACCTCTCCGTGTTCGTCCAGTACCACGCCGCGGTCGAGGTGACCCGGATCGTGCCGGCGGCGTCGTTCGAACCCGCGCCCGACGTCGACTCCGCGGTACTCGTCGGGCGGACGCAGCCGCGCCGGCTGGCCCGCCCCGAGGAGGACCAGCTGTGGCGGCTCGTGCAGGCGGGCTTCCGCGAGCGACGCAAGATGATCCGGAACGTCCTGCCGCGCCAGCTGCCGGCGCTCGGGCGTGAGCGCATCGATGCCGCGCTCGAGGCGGTCGGGGTGGCGCCGGATCGGCGGCCGCAGACGCTCTCGGTGGAGGAGTGGCTCGGCCTGGCCGATGCGCTCGGGCTGATCGGCGCGGCCTGGCGGCGACACGACGGCGTGGCCGCAGCCGGCCCGGGCCGATGACGTCCGCCGCTTCTGGCCGCCCGGCGGGGCCGGCGCGCGGCGGGATCCCGGTGACGGCGCCGAGCGTAACCGCACCGGCGAAGATCAACCTGGTGCTGGAGGTGATCGGGCGCCGCCCGGACGGCTTCCACGAGTTGCGATCCGTCCTCGCGCCGCTCGCGCTGGTGGACGAGCTCTCGGTGCGGCCCGCACGGTCGTTTCAGGCCCTGGATGACTCCCCGGCGAGGACCGCGGACCGGCTGGCGATCGCGGGCGCGCCCGGTCTCGCCGTCGAGGAGAACCTGGTGCTGCGCGCGGCCGCGCTCCTGCGGGCCGAGACGGCCCGCCCGCTCGCGCCGCTCGCGTTCCGGCTCCGGAAGCGGATCCCGGTCGCGGCCGGCCTCGGCGGCGGGAGCAGCGACGCGCTCGCGGCGCTCGACCTCGCCGCGTCCGCCTGGGGGGTACGCCTCGGCGAGCGGCGCCGCGTCCGCCTTGCGGCCCTCCTTGGCTCCGACGTCCCGTTCTTTGCGCTCGGTGGATGGGCCCTCGTGAGCGGACGCGGCGAGCGGCTGCGGCGGCTGCCGCCGCCGGCGGGCGGGCCGCTCGGCGTGCTGCTCGTGGTCCCCGCCGCGCGGCTCTCCACCCGGGATGTCTTCGCGGCCCTGGACGCGGCGGGCGAGGGGCGCGCGGGGGCCGCTCGGCACTTCGCGCGGCCCGGTGTGCCGCCCGGTGCCGGGCACGGCGATGCCGCGAACCTCGCCGCCCTGCTCCGGCGCGGAGCCTCCGCCGCGGACATCGCGGCCATCCGGCCCGCGAACGACCTGCTGCCGGCGGCCGCGCGGCTCCTGCCCGAGCTCGAGCCGCTGCGACGCGACCTGGCTGCGCTGCTCGGACGGGCGGTGCTCCTGAGCGGGTCCGGTCCGTCGCTCGCGGTCCTCTATCCTTCGCCCGGGGCGGCTCGCCGGGCTGCGGCGGCCGTCCGTGCCGCCGACCGGGACGGGCGCCTGCCACGACCGGGCGGCTCGCTCGAGGCGATCGCGACCATGACCCTGGGAGGAGAGGCATGAAGGACCCCGTCGCCACCGACGCCGCCCCGGCGGCGATCGGACCCTACAGCCAGGCCGTTCGGGCTCACCGGCTGGTGTTCTGCTCCGGTCAGCTCGGGATGGATCCCGCGACCGGCGAGCTGGCGGCCGGCGTGGAACGGCAGACCGAGCGCGCCCTGGTCAACCTCGAGGCCGTACTTGCGGCGGCCGGCGCGACCATGGACGATGTCGTCAAGACCACGATCTTCCTGGTCGACATGGCCGATTTCGCCGCGGTCAACGCCGTGTACGCCCGTCACTTCGCCGAGCCGTTCCCGGCCCGGTCGACTGTCGCCGTGGCGGCGCTCCCGCGCGCCGGGCGGGTGGAGATCGAGGCGACGGCATTCGTCGCTGAGCGGGCGTGACGCGCTCGACTCCAGGGCGGCCGGGCATCGGGGTAGCCGCGCAGGCCAGCATCGCTGTCTCGAGCCCTGGCCCGCAGGCCGACGGCGTTGACACTTCCCCGGGCTCGCCCGAGAATCGACAGGACGTGTCAATCCAGCCTCCAGGTCGCGACGGGGCGCTCCCGTCATGAGCGGCGCGGACGGTGGGCCTCTCGCGATCGTGCTCGCGGCGGGGCTCGGCACGCGGATGCGGTCGCGGCGCCCAAAGGTCCTCCACCCCGTCTGCGGCAGGCCAATGCTGGCGCACGTGCTGGATGCCGCGCGCGCCGTCGGCGGCCGCTCGCCGCTGGTGGTGTTCTCGCCGGCCACCGCGGCGATCCGTGACGTGTTCGCGGCAGACGACGCCCGGTTTGCGCTCCAGGTCGAGCCCCTGGGCACCGCCGACGCGCTGCGGGCCGCCCTGGCGGTCGCGCCGGCGGACATCGACGAGTGCGTCGTGCTGAGCGGTGACGTGCCCCTCCTGCGGCCCGCCACGGTCCAGCGCCTGGTGGCGCTGCGGCGCGCGGAGGCGGCGACCGTGGCCATCACGGTGACCCGGCCGCCGGACCCTCGCGGATACGGCCGCGTGGTCCGCGACGCCGACGGCCGGGTGGCCGGGATCGTCGAGGAGAAGGACGCCGACGCGCCGACCCTCACGGTCGGGGAGGTCAATGCCGCGCTCTACGCGTTCGACGCCGCCTGGGTCCGCTCGCGCATCGGCGAGATCGGGCCGTCCCCATCGACCGGCGAGTACTACCTCACCGGACTGATCGCGATGGCGCGGGCCGAGGGCGGCAGCGTGGTGGCCCTCGACGTGGCGGACGACCGGGAGCTCGCCGGGGTCAACGATCGCGTGCAGCTCGCCGCCGCCGAGGCGGAGCTGCGCCGCCGGATCGTGGAGGCGCACATGCTGGCCGGCGTCACGATGCTCGACCCCGGGTCGGTCCTGGTCGACGCGGAGGTCGAGATCGCGCCGGACGTGGTGCTGGAGCCCGGCGTGGTGCTGCAGGGCCGCACCCGGATCGGCACCGACACCGTCATCGGCGCGGGCAGCCGGATCGTCGGCAGCATCGTCGGGGAACGTTGCCGGATCTGGTCCAGCGTGATCGAGTCCAGCGAGGTCGGCGACGACGTGCGGGTCGGCCCGTGGGCTCACCTGCGCCCCGGCGCGTGGGTCGGCGATGGCGCCGAGGTGGGCAACTTCGCCGAGATCAAGGCGAGCCGGCTGGGGCCGGGCTCCAAGCAGCACCATTTCAGCTACCTGGGCGACGCCACCATCGGCGCGCACGTCAACATCGGTGCAGGCACGATCACGTGCAACTACGACGGGGCCGCGAAGCACCCCACGACGATCGGCGACGGGGCCTTCATCGGCTCCGACACGATGCTCGTCGCGCCGATCAGTGTCGGCGCCGGTGCGCGGACAGGGGCAGGCTCCGTGGTGACCCACGACGTGCCCGACGGCATGCTTGCCGTCGGCGTTCCGGCCCGGATCCGCCATCCGCGTGTCCGTGCCGCAGAGCCGCTGCAGGCCGAGGACTCCGGCCCGGCCAGATGAACACGCTCGGCGAGCTCATCGTCATCGCAATCCTGATCTTCCTCAACGCGATCTTCGTGGCCGCCGAGATCGCCCTGGTCACCGTCCGCCGGAGCCGGGTCGAGCAGCTGGTCGAGGAGGGCAACCGCGCGGCGCGCCGCGTCGACCGCCTGCTGCTCCGTCCGGGACGGTTCCTTGCCGTGACGCAGGTCGGCATCACGTTCATCGGGTTCCTGGCGTCGGCGTACGGCGCCGTCAGCCTGACGCCCGGGCTGGAGGTTCTGCTGGGCCAGGTGCCCGTCCTCTCGCCGTACGCGGGCATCCTGAGCCTGGTGATCGTGACGGCCATCCTCGCGCTGGTCACGATCGTGTTCGGCGAGCTCGTGCCCAAGACCCTCGCGCTCGCCAACGCGGATCGGTACGCCCTGGCTGCATCCGGACCCTTCGAGCTGCTCGAGAGAATCCTGAGCCCCCTCGTCCGGCTGCTCGAGGCGATCACGAACGCCGTGACGCGGCCCCTCGGCGCCGAGCATAAGGACCGCAGCCAGATCTCGATGGAGGAGCTGAAGATCCTCGTCGAGCGAGGCGGCGAGCAGGGTGTGCTCGAGGCAGAGGAGGAGCAGATGATCTCGGCCGTCATCGAGCTCGGGGAAGGGCGGGTCCACGAGGTGATGGTGCCGCGCATCGACGTGACGGCCATCCCCGTCGAGACGGCGTTCGGCGAGGCCGTCGACACGATCCTGCGCGAGGGCCACTCGCGGATCCCCGTGTACGAGGAGTCGATCGACAACGTCGTCGGGATCCTCTACGCGAAGGACCTGCTGCCCTACCTGAAGGACAACGCGGAGCCGCCCGAGCTCCGGCGGCTGCTGCGCACGCCCCTCTTCGTGCCCGAGTCGATGAGCGTGGACGACCTGCTCCACGAGCTCCAGCGGCGGAAGGTGCACATCGCGATCGTGCTCGACGAGTACGGCGGGACGGCGGGGATCGTCACGATCGAGGACCTGCTGGAGGAGATCGTCGGTGAGATCCAGGACGAGTACGACGTCGAGGAGCCGATGGTGGAGCGCGTCTCGGAGGCGGAGGTGCGGTTCGACGGCCGCGCGAACATCGACGATTTCGTCGACGCGTTCGGCGTGGACCTTGCGGACGAGGATCGCGAGGAATACGACACGGTGGGCGGGCTCGTGTACCACCGGGTCGGCGGCGTGCCGAAGGTGGGCGACAGCCTCGACGTGGACGGCGTCAGGCTGACGGTCGAGTCCACCGACGGCCGGCGGGTGGGCAAGGTGCTGGCGGTGCGCCGGCCACAGGAGACATCCGACGTGGAGGCGGGGGCGGAGTAGCCGGCCCCCGGTCAGCGCAGGTCGGGCCCGGGCGAGGCGCCGAGGATCGCGTCCCTGACCATCCTCGCCGCGTCGCGCACGCTCACGTACTCGCCGTCCCCGCCGGGCGCGTCGTTCCATGTCCCGGGACCCCAGAGCCTCGCGAGGTGCACGATCACCGTCTCCAGCCCGGACTCGCGCGCGAGCCGCTCCATCTCGTCTCGCGCCGCGGCCGCATCCGGCGGGACGCCGAACGAGATGCTCTCCACCACGATCCTCCGGGCACCGGCGGCGACGGCGGCGTCCACAAGGTTCGGCGTCCCCTCGCGGCGGATCCGGTTGTTCGCCGGGAAGTCACCGCCGGCAAGGTCCGTGAGCAGGTCGACCACGACGTCGGGCCGCGCAGCCCCGACGGCCGCGAACACGGCGTCGCGCTCGTACACGTCGACGACCGCTGGCTCCGCACCGAGCTCTCGCGCCAGCTCCGGCCGCGACCGCGTCATCCCGACCACGTCGTGACCCGCGAGCATGGGCAGGAGCTCGCGCCCGATCACGCCGGAGGCGCCCGCGACGAAGATCCGCACGCTCCCCACGATAGCGCGCGGCGAGGGAGAGGGGTGGCGCGTGGATCGTGCCGCCCGGGCGGAGCGGACAGGGCGGCCGGCCCCGCGACACGACCCCTTGCGTTCGGCCTACGCGCTGATCGCGGACATCATCAGGTCGCGCAGCCGCTCCCGAGCGTCGCCCTCGATCACGCCGGTCGCGTCGAGCGCCGCGAGCGCCTCGTCGCGGAAGCGCCGCGCCTCCGCCCGCGCGTAGTCGCGCGCTCCCGATCGCTCCAGGATCGCGCGGACCTCGGCCACTTCGTCGCCGGTCGAGTCCGACCGGGCGTACAGGTCCACCAGTCGCTCACGGTCCCCGGGGGTGGCGTGCTCAAGCGCGTACAGCACCGGCAGCGTCTTCTTGTGCTTGGCGAGGTCCGAGGGCTCCTTGCCGGTCACCTGCTCCTGCCCCCAGATCCCCAGCACGTCGTCGTTCACCTGGAACGCCAGCCCGAGCGCCCACCCGAAACGGCGGTAGGCGTCGACCACCGCCTGGTCGTCGGTCGCCAGCAGCGCGCCCGCCTCGACCGAGGCGGCGATCAGCGCGGCGGTCTTGCGGCCGATCATGTCGAAGTAGCCGTCCACCGACATCTCGGCGCCGTGATCCGACGCCCGGATGTCGAGGTACTGGCCCTCGCACAGCGCCAGGCACGTGTCGTCGTACAGCCGCATGAGGCGCAGCACCTTGCGGTCGCTGAACCCGAGGTCGGTCAGCCGGTGGAGCGCGAGGCGCGAAAGCACGAACAGCGTGTCGCCGGCGTTGATCGCCTGGCCGACCCCGTACACCGTCCAGAGAGCGGCGCGGTGGCGTCGCTCCACGTCGCGGTCCTCGATGTCGTCGTGGACCAGGCTGAAGTTGTGGCCCAGCTCGACGGCAGCGGCGCCCGGAAGCGCGCGCCGGTGATCCCCCGCGATGGACGCGTACGCGAGCAGGCCCAGGAGCGGGCGGAGGCGCTTGCCGCTCAGGCCCGGCGGACCGTCGAGCCCGAGGTGGTAGCGCACCATGTCGTAGAGGCCGCGGGTCGCGGGGGCGTCCACGGCGTCGACGACCTGGAGGATCTCGGCTTCCGTGTCGGCGATCATGGCCTGCAGGTCGGCCTGGGTCAGCACGCCGACGATGATACAGGCGCTACGCTTGGGACATGCCTGTGCCGCGCGTCTACAAGTCCGCCGCGATCGTGCTGTCCCGGTTCGACCTCGGTGAGGCAGACCGCGTCCTGACACTGCTGACGCCCCACGACGGCAAGCTCAAGGCGATCGCCAGGGGGGTGCGGCGGCCGCAGAGCCGCCTCGGCGGCAGCCTCGAGCCGTTCGCCGAGCTGCACCTGGTCCTGGCGCACGGGCGAACCTTCGACGTGGTCACGCAGGCAACGGTGCGGCACGCGTGGCTCGCGCTTCGCGACCGCCTGGAATCCACGGCGACGGCCTGGTACCTGTCCGAGCTGGTCGAGCGGTCGACCGAGGAGCGGGCCCCCGCCCCACGGCTCTACGAGCTGCTGGCTCGCGCGTTCGAGCACCTCGACGCGGGCCTGCCTCCGGGGCGGGTCGCGCGATGGTTCGAATTCGGGCTGACCGACGAGCTGGGCCTGCGGCCCGAGGTCGACCGGTGCGTCGAGTGCGACCGGCGGCTGGAGGCCGGCGAGGCATTCCGCTGGGTGCCGGTGCTGGGCGGGCTGCTCTGCGCCGACCACCCGGGGCCGATCGCGGAACGGGCGAGCCTGTCGAGCGACGCGCTCCGGTTGCTGAAGGCATACCGGCACGTGCCGTTGGAGCAGATCGCCGACCTGCGGCTGCCCTCCGCCGTGGAGGCGGAGGCCGAGCAGGCGATGCGGCTCTTCGTGCGCCACGTGCTGGAACGCGAGGCGCGCTCGCTCGAGTTCCTCGACGAGGTACGGGTGCGGCACTGACGCGCGACGGTCTGCCACGGCCCCTGTCGCGCCGCCCCGGGGACGAGTGCCGGAGTCCCTGGACGGATGGCACTCGACGGCGCGGCCCGCCGGCGGTACACCATCGACGCGCGCGACGCCACGACGTGTGGTCCGAACGGCGCCGGGGCAGCGCCGACCGACGGGCGACCCCCGGTGGGCCACGTGCCGTGCCACGTACGCCGCTGGGAGGCAGATTATGTCCATCCAGGCGTCCGTCCGGCCACCCCACGCCGGGCTCCTCGGCTGGCTTGCCAGCCACGATGTCCCCTACGAGCTCCACGAGCACCCTGTCGCGTTCACCGCCAGGGAAACCGCGCGCCTCGAGCACATCGACCCGCGCACGTTCGCCAAGACCCTGGCGATCATGGCCGACGACGGCCGGAAGGCGCTGCTGGTGGTCGACGGTGCCGACATGCTCGACCTCGTGAAGGCACGGCGCGCTCTCGAGGCGCGCCACGTCCGTCTCCTCACGGAGGAGGAGCTGGACGAGCTCGCCCCCTCCTGCGACCTCGGGACGATCCCGCCGGTCCCGGAGCTGTTCACCTTGCCGGTCTTTGCCGACTACGCGGTGCGGGACGACCCGCGCATCACGTTCCACGCCGGGAGCCACGGCTACTGCGTGCGCGTCGACCGCCTGGCCTGGGAGCGTGCCGCGGGGATCACGTACGCGGACCTGGCGGAGGAGCGCGACGCGCGGCCCCGCTGGGCGCTGTCGTAGGGTCGAGGCTCGGGTTGGCGCGGCAGTCAACGGGGCAACCCGCCGACCCCTGCCCGGGGCCCATCCGGGCGCCGGCGATTCCGCCGGCGCCGCTCGTGCGAGAATGCGTGCGTTCCCGCGGGACCCAGCGCGCAGCCACGCCATTGCACAGGAGCCACGCCCAGCCGTGACCGACAACACCATCCCGAACCGCCCGCCCGTTCCGGGGTCCGACCCCGGACCCGCGGTCGCCGCGCTCGATACGATCGTCTCGCTCTCGAAGCGCCGCGGGTTCATCTTTCCGAGCTCGGAGATCTATGGCGGCATCAACGCCGTGTGGGACTACGGGCCCCTGGGCGTGGAGCTCAAGAACAACGTGAAGCGCGCCTGGTGGCGCGCGATGGTGCAGGAGCGTGACGACATCGTCGGGCTGGACGCCGGGATCCTCATGGCCCCGCAGGTCTGGGTGACCTCCGGCCATGTGGCATCGTTCTCCGACCCCCTCGTGGAGTGTGAGGCGTGTCACCGGCGCTACCGCCTGGACGAGCTGCCCGGCGCGGAGGACCTCACGCAGACCGAGCTGCGGGACCCGGAGATCGTGGACCGCCTGGGGCTGCGGTGCCCGGTAGACCAGGGGAAGCTGAGCGCCCCCCGCCGCTTCAACCTGATGTTCAAGACGCACATGGGGCCGGTCGAGGAGGCGGCCGCTCTCGTGTACCTCCGCCCGGAGACCGCGCAGGGCATCTACGTGAACTTCCGGAACGTCCGCGAGACGAGCCGCAAGAAGCTCCCGTTCGGCATCGCCCAGGTCGGCAAGGCGTTCCGGAACGAGATCAGCCCCGGCAACTTCGTCTTCCGGATGCGTGAGTTCGAGCAGATGGAGATGCAGTACTTCGTGAAGCCGGAGACCGCCTCGGCGCATTTCGAGGAATGGATGCCCCGGCGGCGCGCGTGGTACGAGCAGTACGGGGTGAACCCGGCGCGGCTCCGCTTCCGCGAGCACGCGCCCGACGAGCTGGCGCACTACGCGAAGAAGGCGGTCGACGTCGAGTACCGGTTCCCGTTCGGGTGGAAGGAGCTCGAGGGGATCCACAACCGGGGCGACTGGGACCTGGGCCGGCACCAGGAGGCGACCGGGGAGAACCTGGAGTACTTCGATCAGGCCACCAACGAACACTACGTGCCCTGGATCGTCGAGACGTCCGCCGGCGCGGACCGCGCGGCGTTCACGTTCCTGATCGACGCGTATCGCCAGGAGGAGGTCAGGGGCGAGACGCGCGTGGTGCTCTCGCTCCACCCAGACCTCGCGCCGTACAAGGTGGCCGTGTTGCCGCTGCTCAAGAAGCGGCCCGAGATCGTCGAGCTGTGCCACCGGATCCGCGACGACCTGAAGCGCGACTTGATGGCCGTGTACGACGACACGGCCTCGATCGGCAAGCTCTACCGGCGGCAGGACGAGATCGGGACGCCCTACTGCGTGACCGTCGACGTGGACTCGCTCGAGGACCGCGCCGTGACGGTGCGCGATCGTGACTCGATGGAGCAGGTCCGGGTGCCCGTCGAGGGCATCCGGATGTACATCCTGGACCGCCTGGCCGCCTCCCGGGTGTAGCCCGCCCGGCGAGCGTGCGCCGGGCGCGTCAGGCCCGGGTCGCCTGCCTCGCGTCGAGCGCGTCGACGATCGCGGACAGCTGCACGTCCGTCAGCTCGTGCTCGAGGATGGGGGTGTACATCTCCTCCTCGGCGAGATGGACCTTGAGCAGGGCGTAGAGCCGGTACAGCGCGCGCCGCACGTCCATGAGCCACGGCGACCCCTGCATGACACGGGTCGTCCCCGACGAATGCGCCAGCTGACCCAGGGCGTCCAGGAGCTGGCGAATCTGGTCGTGTTCCCGGGACATGGGCGTCATGGAGTGCCGGTTCTGCATGAGGCGCTCGAATGACGGGTAGAGCGTCTCCTGCACGGCGGCCATGTGCGGAAGCAGCTCGGCGGCCAGGAAGTCGTGCTCCTGCCGCAGCCGTTCCTGCAACACCTCGCGCGGGGTCTCCGCCGCCTGGTCCGCGATCACGCGGAGGTCGTCGACGTGCGGCATGATCCTGGTGTGCTCGGCGCAGAGCCGATCGGAAAGCGACGGCATTCGGTCTCCTTGTTGCTGTCGGGCCGCGGCCGCACCCGCACCACGCTGCGGTCTCTGCCCCAACGCTCGCTCGCGACGTGTGGAGGAGAAAGGGCCTTAGGTGCCCAATCGGGGGGCCGATGGGCAGGACGCATGACGGGGCCGGCGCAGGGCCACGTGTCAGATGGCCCCGGGCTGCGCAGGGCTCCCGGGGCGGGTGAACGTCTGCCGGGAGGCTCCTGGGGAGAGGGCCGCCCGGCCCTCGGAATTCTGTCCCTCCGGACTGGTCTCCGCGTGCGCATATGGCGATACTTGGTCTCATGCACGAGATCTTCACGTTGCAGGCGGACGTCCTGAAGACGCTCTCGAACGCGCATCGGCTGGAGATCGTCGAGCACCTGGCGCATCACGGGGCCTGCGAAGTCACGCGGCTGGCCGAGGACATCGGCATGAACCAGCCGAGCGTCTCGCAGCACCTGGCGGTGCTGCGCGCGGCCGGGCTGGTGGAGGCCGTGCGGAACGGCCGTGAGGTGCAGTACCACCTGTCCGACCCGGAGGTGGCCGATGCCTGCCGGATCATGCAGCGCGTCCTGATGCGCCGGCTCGCTCGGCTCGGCGCCCTCTCGACACAAGCAGCCGAGCGTCTCGACAGCCCCCTCTCCGTGTGAGGTCACGCCGAATGGACGACACGATCTCCCTGGTCCTGTTCTCCGGCACCGACGACAAGCTGCAGGCTGCCGCGGTCATGACCGCCGGCGCCGCGGCGCTCGGGAAGACGGTCCACATCTTCCTGCAGTACTGGGGCCTGGACGCCTTCCGGGCCGACCGGATCGGCCTGGACCACGGACTGTCCCCGGAGGCGGGAGCGGCCGGAGCCGCCGCGATCGCGGCCGCCGCGAAGGCCGGTCAGGCCAGCTGGGCCGACACGCTGCGCCAGGCCAAGGAGCTGGGGGACGTGGACATCCAGGCATGCTCGCTGTCCATGGACATCCTGCAGCTCGACCAGGCCGACCTCGATCCGCTCGTGGACGGTGCGGAGGGCGTCACTGCCTTCTACCTCAACGCGGGTGACGGCCCGATCCTGTTCATCTGAGCCTCAAATGGCACGTCGCGAGCTTGTCCCGCATGCATGGGGTGCGCCGGCGATGACCGCCGGGTGCCCCGAAAGGAAGGAACCATGACCAAGATC
>JAJYNP010000202.1 GCA_021786265.1 Chloroflexota bacterium | reverse complement strand
TGCCGGGGCGCTCCTCGCCGCGGTCGTCGCGCCGGGCTTCCTGTTCGTCCTCCTCGGCGTCGTCCTCCTCTTCTCGGCGGCCCAGCAGGCCCTCCGGCTCGGCGAGGAGATCCCGCCGGAGACGGCCGTCTCGTCGCTCGCGGCGCGGCTCCGCCTCGTCCGCAGCTACCCCGACGCGCGGCTCGGCCGGGAGGTCCCCTACGCGGCCCAGCGCGTGCCGCTCGGGTTCGCCCTCATGGGCGTGGCCGGGGTCGTCTCCGGGCTCCTCGGGATCGGGTCCGGCGCCCTCAAGGTCGTCGCGATGGACGGGGCGATGCGCCTACCGATGAAGGTGTCCTCGGCGACGAGCAACTTCATGATCGGGGTCACCGCCGCGGCCTCGGCGGGCATCTACCTCGGGCGGGGCGACGTCGACCCGACGATCGCCGCGCCGGTCGCCCTCGGGGTCCTCGCCGGCGCGACCGCGGGCGCGCGCCTCCTGCCGCGCCTCACGAACCGCCACGTCCGCCTCATCTTCCTTCCCGTCCTGGTCGTCATCGGCCTCCAGACGCTGGCCCGCGGCTTCGGGATCGCGCTGTGACCCCGGAGCGCTTCCGCGTCGTCGTGAGCACCGTCCTCATCGTCGGGGTGAGCCTCGCCGCGATCCTCATCGCGGCCGGGTTCCTCGGCTCGCTCGTCGTCGGCTGGGAAGGATCGCTCGTCGGCGCCCCGGACGGCACCCACGCGACGACCGACTTCGGGGCCCTCCTCGGCGACCTCGCCGCGGTCCGCCCGGTCGGGCTCGCCCAGGCCGGGCTCGTCGTCCTCGTCGCGACCCCGGTCGCGCGGGTCGCCGCTTCGGTCGTCGGGTTCGTCCTCGAGGACGACCACCTGTACGCGGCGATCACCCTCGTCGTGCTCGCGATCCTCCTGACGAGCCTTCTCCTCCTCCGCTGACGCGGGCCCGCGCGGCGCGCGGCTGACGCGGACCCGCGCGGCGTGCCGCCGCCGAGCCGCCGCTCAGCCGACGACGCTGATCGTCCCGCGCATCCCGGCCTCGTAGTGGCCCGGCACGTGGCAGGCGTAGGCGTACGGCCCGGACCCGTCGAACGTGAACGTCACCGACTTCGTCTGCATCATCCCGATGTCGGCGACCTCCGGGGTCCCCGCCTGGTCGGCGGCAACCGCGTCGGCGGGACCGACCATGAACTCGTGGACCGTCGGGCCGACCGTCGTGACCTCGAACGTCACCGTCTCGCCGCGGGCGACCGCGATCGTCGAGGGGCTGAACGCGAGGCCCGGGCCGGCGATCACGCGGACGATCCTGGGCGCCGCGACGGTCCCGGCGACGAACCCGGGCTCGCCGGGCTGCGGACCGGTCGTCGCGCCGGCGCCGCCGGGCCCGTACCCGCCGCCCATCATCCCGGCGCCGCCGGGCCCGTACCCGCCGCCCATCATCCCGGCGCCGCCGGGCCCGTACCCGCCGCCCATCATCCCGGCGCCGCCGGGCCCGTACCCGCCGCCCATCATCCCGTTCACCCACGAGGAGGCGCCGCCTGCGAGGGTCGCCGTGAGCGCGGCCGTCGCGACGACGAGCGCCGCGATCGCGAGGAGGAGGACGAGCCACGCGGGGACGCCGGCGCGGCTCGTGTCGTTCGTGCTCTGCATGAGGTTCGGATCTCCCGTCGGCCCGGGGCGGCCGTCGCCTCGCGACGTGCCGGGAGGGCCGGTTGCCCGGTCACGCGCCACGCCGCGTCGATCGGCCCGGCGACGTCGCCGGGCATGCGTCCACGATGGACCGGCCGGCCGCGGACGTCGATGGAGGCCGGGTGCAGTTCTCCTCAAGCTCTCGTCAACCGAGGGGGGGTGCGTGGGAGGCGGACGCGGCGGCGACGACCGGGGCTGCTGCTCGACGCGCGGGGCGGAGCGGCGGCGATGGCGGACCCGACCGGATTCGAACCGGCGATCTCCAGCGTGACAGGCTGGCATGTTGGGCCGCTACACCACGGGTCCGCGGCCGGCGGAATCTAGCACGAAGCGGGGGCTCCTGTCGCTTCCCGGCGGCCCCGCGGCGGCGCGCTCGTGCACCGTGCGGGGTCGCCCGGCCGGGGCCTCGCGGGCCTCCGGAAGGCCGGGGCCGAGGCCCCGTCGACCGAGCCGCGCTATCCTGCCCGCGATGCCCCGGATCGACCTTCGCTCGGACACGGTCACCCACCCCACGCCCGCGATGCGCCGCGCGATGGCCGCGGCGGAGCTCGGCGACGACGTCTTCGGCGACGACCCGACCGTGAACGCGCTCGAGGAGCGTGCGGCGGCGCTCCTCGGCAAGGAGGCCGGCCTGTTCGTCGCGTCGGGCACGATGGGGAACCTCGTCGCGCAGATGGCGCACCTTGCCCGCGGCGAGGAGGCCATCGCCGCCTCGACGAGCCACCTCGTCATGGACGAGGCGGCGGGCCATGCCGTCGTCGTCGGGGCGTCCGTGCGCGCGCTGCCCGAATCCCCCGACGGGACGATCGACCCGGCCGCGATCGAGGCCGCCTTCCGCGACCCGGAGGACCCCCACGAGCCGATGACCGGCCTCATCGCCCTCGAGAACACCCACGCCCACTCGATGGCCCGCCCGCTCCCCCTCGCCTACGAGGAGGCCGTGGCGGCCGTCGCCCGGCGCCGCGGCGTCCCGCTCCACGTCGACGGGGCGCGCTTCTTCAACGCCGTCGTCGCGCTCGGGGTCGCGCCGGCCGCCCTCGCGGCCCCCGCGGATTCCGTCACGTTCTGCCTCTCGAAGGGCCTCGCCGCCCCGATCGGGTCGGTCGTCGTGGGGAGCAGGGCCTTCGTGGCCCGCGCCCGGCGCGCCCGGAAGCTCCTCGGCGGGGGGATGCGGCAGGTCGGCGTCGTGGCCGCCGCCGGCCTCGTCGCCCTCTCCGATGGCCCTGACGGGACGATCGCGAGGCTCGCCGAGGACCATGCGAACGCCCGCCTCCTCGCCGAGGGCCTCGCGGGGCTCGACGGCGTGGAGTCGCCCGGTGGGATCGCCCAGCCGACGCCCGGGCGCCTCGACCCCGCGCGGGCGGCGACGAACTTCGTCATCTTCCGCGTCGCCCGCGACCGCGGGGCGTTCCTCGACGCCCTCGCCGCCCGCGGGGTCCTCATGGTCTCGTACACCCACGGGACGATCCGGGCCGTGACCCACTACGGGATCGAGCGGGCGGACGTGGAGGCGACGATCGCGGCCGCGCGGGAGGCGCTCGCGGAAACCGCCGGCACCCGCCCCGCGCGTGGCGCCGAGGCGGCGGAGGCGACCGGCGCCTGGGCAGCCGCTGCCGCCGCCGGCGCGCCGCGGCCCTGAGGCCGCCCGCCGCGTGCTCGTCATCCCGTCGCTCGACCTGTCCGCGGGCCGCTCCCGGATCGTCTTCTGGCCGGGGGCGGCCGCGGGGGTCGGCGCCCCGACGGACCGTCCCGAGTTGATCGCCGTGCGCTTCGTCGAGCAGGGCGCCCGGGTCGTCCACCTCGTCGACCACGACGGCGCCCGGCAGGGCCGCCCGGCGAGCCTCGACGTCGTCGGGCGGATCGCGGCGCGCGTCGCGGTGCCGCTCCAGCTCGCCGGCGGGGTCGACGGCCCGGACCAGGTCCGCCTCGCCTTCGCCGCGGGTGCGACCCGCGTCGTCGTCCCGATGGCGATGGCCGACGACCCGCCGACGCTCCGCGCCTGCCTCGCCGTCGCCGGCGACTGGCTGGCGGTCGGGCTCGACCCGCGACCGGAGCGCCTCGCCGCGTTCCCGTGGCGCGACGGGAGGCGCCCCGCCGTCGACGACGTCGCCTCCGACCTCGCCGGGCTCGGCGTCCGCCGTCTCGTCCTCTCCCACGGCGGCGCGGTGGACGCCGCGCTCGTCGGCCGCCTGGCCCGGGACCTCGATCTCGAGGTCCTCGTCGCCGGCGGCGTCGTCGACCTTGCCGGGATCCGGCGCCTCCGCGATGCCGGCGCCGCCGGCGTCGTCCTCGGGGAGGCGCTCCTCACCGGCCGCATCGAGTACCCCGCCGCCCTGGAGGCCGCCGCATGACCCTCGCACCCGCCCGCCGCCTCGCCGCGCTCGCCGCGGCCACCGCGCTCCTCGCCGCCGCGTGCGGCTCGAGCGCCTCGCCGATCCAGCCGGCCGGCTCGCCGTCCGGGACGCCCGCCTCGCCCCCTGCGAGCGCCCCCGCCTCGGCGCCGGCCAGCCCGGCCGGCGGGATCCCCGCCGGCTGCCCGACGAGCGCCCCGCCGCCGCTCGCAGCCGACGCGACCGCGAAGGTGACGCTCGAGACGGAGAAGGGGACGATCGTCATCGACGTGAAGGGCTCCCTCGCCCCGAACGCGACCGGGAACTTCGTGGCACTCGCCGCGTGCGGGTTCTACGACGGGGTCGTCTTCCACCGGCTCGTCCCGGGCTTCGTCATCCAGGGCGGCGACGGCGAGTACGGCCGGAAGCCGAACGTCGACGCCAGCCTCGTGGGGACCGGCGGGCCCGGGTACACGATCACGGACGACCCGGTGACGACACCGTACGGCCGCGGGACGGTCGCGATGGCCCGGACCCCGGCGCCGAACTCCGAGGGCAGCCAGTTCTTCATCGTGCTCGACGACCAGGCCCGACCGGCGCTCGAGTCGGCCAACACGTACGCGATCCTCGGTACCGTCTCCTCGGGGATGGACGTCGTCGACGCGATCGCGGCGATGCCGAACTCCGGCACGCCGGCGAACCAGGCGCTCGAGCCCGTCGCCGTCACGAAGGCGACGGTCAGCCGTCCCTGACCGAGCGCCGCGGGCGCGGCGTGCCCGGCGGCCACCGAAGGAGGCATCCATGACGAAGGCCACGATCGCGACCACGGCGGGCGACATCGTCGTCGAGCTCGCCGATGCCGACGCCCCGAAGGCGGCGGCGAACTTCGCGAAGCTCGCCAAGGAGGGCTTCTACGACGGCGTCATCTTCCACCGGGTCATCCCCGGCTTCGTGATCCAGGGCGGCGACGGCGAGTTCGGGCGCGTCGACGAGAAGGGCGAGATCCGCAACCGGGGCCGCGTCGGCACGGGCGGGCCCGGCTACCGCTTCGCGGACGAGCCGTTCGCCGGCGACTACGAGCGTGGCGCCCTCGCCATGGCGAACGCCGGCCCGAACACGAACGGCTCGCAGTTCTTCATCTGCCACGCTGACCTCCGCGGGAAGCTGCCGAAGAGCTACACGGTCTTCGGGAAGGTCCTCTCGGGCCTCGAGGTCGTCGACACGATCGCGACCGCGCCGCGCGACGCCCGCGACTTCCCGAGCCAGCCGGTCACGATGACGTCGGTGAGGGTCCACCAGGAGTGAGCCGCGGCGGGCCCGGCCCCGCCCCGAGCCCGCGGGCGACCTGGAGGTTGCGGACGACCCGCCCCGAAGGTTGCGGAATATTAACCAGCAAACCCACGGAAACCCTTGAGTCGAAGAGGGGCGTCGGCTACACTCCTGCCAGTCGCGCGAGCGACCGCTGCCCCAGTTGCAGGGTCATGGGTAGGTTGGGTCAGGGTAGCCGGTGCAGCCGGCGTGATAGATGCCCCTGGAACGTGGCAGAAGAGGTCCGGCAACGGGCCCGCTTCACCGGGACAGCAGCGAAGCGGCTCCCTCGGGAGCCGCTTCGACGTTTCCGGGGCCTGATCGCGAGCTTCGCGGACGGGGCCAGGCGGAGCGCCAGGCCGGAAGCCGAAGCTCCCTTGACGCTCGACCGCTATCATCGTGGCTCGCGCGCCTGTAGCTCAGTGGATAGAGCGTCGGCCTCCGGAGCCGAAGGTCGCAGGTTCGAATCCTGTCGGGCGCGCCAGTTCAACCTTTTCGGGCAGAGCCAGCGCCAATCCGTGCGCGTAGGCCGCCTGCGTCAGCCGGACACCCACGATCTCGTGCCCGGCGACCGTGATCCGGTCGTAGATGGCGTGCATCAGGTCTGCCTTCTCCTTCGACTTCTCCGGGGCTTGGAGCGACTCGCCGAGGGCACGCAGCCACTCGAGCGCACGCTCGGCTGGTGGTCCGACGGCCGTCCGTTCCACGACCGCGTCCCGCTGCTGGCGGAGCACCTTCAAGCGGGCGAGGTAGGCCTCGTCGCCGAGGCTGCCGGCCGCGTGCTCGAGCGCGAGCTCGCGCATCTGGCGCTCAATCCGGGCCCGGTCGATCGCGGCCGGCTGGCGGCTCGAGCCGAGGGCGGCGACGACCGACGCCATCGTGTCCTGGTCGAGTGCGATGCCGGCGACCTGGGCCAGCACCGGCGTCTCCCAGGTCTCATCGCCGAGGCGGGCCTTGCGGCCCCAAGCCTCGCACGGGGTGGGGTGGTGCTTGCGGTGGCGGCCGTCGGCGAACGTGCCGTCGTTGCGGAGCCGCCGTCCGCAGACGCACGCGAGCAGCCCGCCGAGGAGGTCGACCCGGTCACGGTCCCTCGGTCCCCCACCGCGGGTCCGGGCGCGCCGGACGTCCTCCACCCGAGCCCAGAGCTCGTCTGACACGGGTGGGTCCGAGCGCCACGGCGCCGGCTTGAGGGTCTCCCGTTCGCTCCGCCAATGCCGGCGGACCCAGCCGTTGTAGAGCGGGTTCATGAGGACCATCCGGATCCCGCTCTCGGCGAGGCCGGTCTCTGTGGCGAGGTCCTTCGCGCTCACGTTGCCCAGGGCGTACCGCTCGAACAGGCTGACCGCGGTTGGCATCCGGTCGGGGTCGACCTCGAGGGTGTGGGGCGGCTCGGGCAGACGCCGGAACCCGAGGCCCGCGTGCCCACCCGGGTCGTCGCGGTGGTCGAACTTGGCGGCGTAGCCGTCGGTGATCCGCTCCGAGAGCCGGCGGCTGTACTTCTCCGCGCCGGCCGCCTCGCTGATCAGCTCGTCCCAGTCCTGGGGGTCGGACGAGAGGATCCGTCGGTCGCACATGACGAGGGCCACGCCGGCCGGGTGGAGACCGTCTTCCAGGAGCTCCAGTGTGCGGCGGAGGTTGCGCTGCCAGCGGTCGGAGTAGCCCGCCAGGAGCAGGTCGAACGCGCCGGCGCGCGCCTCGGCGAGCATCTCGGTCATCGTCGCGCTGCGCCAGACCGTGGTGCCGCTGTGGGCGACCTGGAACACGAGCCCGGTGTCGACGAGGCCGTGGCGCTCGATGAAGCGGTCCTGCTGCTCGCGCTGGCTGGCGGGTCCGAAGCGGTCGTACTGGCCGGCCGTCGACTCGCGGATCCAGCGGGCGACCCGGAGACCGCCGATCTCGTCGAGCGAGCGCGGAAGGCGCTTCACGCTGCGGGGTCCCGTCGTCGGTCGGACATCGGGGTGATGTTTGCTCTGCAGTCAAGGCGCTCCCGGCGCAGCTGGTCCGGCCCGTCCGGGTAGCGCCGCTGGAGCGCCTCGACGTAGCGGGCCAGGGCGGCGACGAGCGGGTCCCGCCCCGCCGGCGGCGGCACCTGCCCCCTCACCGGGCACCGCTCCTCGCGCGCGGCCGCGGGCGGGTGTCTCCCCCTTCACTGTCCTCAGTCTTGGAGTGGTGGGAGTGAAGGGGGAGAGAAGGGGGCTTCGCGGCCGGGGACGGGTGGTTCACGCGGTGAGCGTCGCGCACCGGGGGCGGACGAAACAGGGTCGGAACTGGACTACTATCCGGCCTCTTATCCGGGCACAGTCCGGACGGAGACAGGCCCGGGTCCTCGCGTGCCCGCGCGCGACACGCGTGTCCCCGCTCCCTCCGCTCCCTCATCCACCCCTTCCAAGTGAGGGGAGTGAGTGGAGTGAGTGGAGTGAGTGGTCATACACGCGCGTGCGCACGCGAGTCGGAGGGAGCGGAGGGAGTGCTGGCGCCCGTTTCGGCCTCTCTCGTTCACTGTGGTCACCCTGCCGTCCGGATCGGCCCATCCCGCCCGGCCAGGCCGGTCGGGAAGTCCGCCCGCCCGCTTCGGGCGCTACCGCTTCCTCGGCGATCCGTACGCGCCCGAGACCTCATTGGATGACAAGGAGCGCCGGACCGCGGTCGCGTGCGGAGGCGAATTCGGTGCCAAGGGCCAGCGACCTTGCCGGTAGCGGTGTGGCGCCGGTGGTCCGTTCGGATACTCTGGCGTGGGGGCCAGCGCAGCGGTGTGTCCCTCGCGGCTCGATTGGTAGCACGTACTCGCCGAGGAGCATCGATCCCGCATGAAGACCGTCCGCGATGCCTGCGTTCTCGAGACGAACGCACTGTGGATTACGGTCAGCGACCAGATCGAGCAACTGGACGAGCTGATCCACACCGAGGGTGACGGGTCCGCCTACTTCGCCAGGACCGCGATCACTGCCGGGATGCAGGAGCTGATGACGCTCGGGCTGGCTCGGCTGGCAGGCGAGTCGTCGCAGGCGATCTTCCATCTCAAGCAGGCGATGGGCGGCGGCAAGACCCACCTGCTGGTCGGCTTCGGGCTTCTCGCGATGCACCCCGAGCTGCGGAAGGCGCACGCGACCGGGATCGCCGCTGCCAGCCGCTTTGGCACGGCAGACGTCGCCGCCTTCAACGGACGAAACAACCCGGAGCACTTCTTCTGGGGCGAGATCGCCGCGCAGCTCGGCAAGGGGGAGCAGTTCGCGCCCTTCTGGACGGCCGGTCCCAAGGCGCCGGGCGAGAGCGACTGGATCAAGCTGTTCGATGGTGACCGTCCGATCCTGATCCTGCTCGACGAGATGCCGCCCTACTTCCACTACCTCGACACCCAGAAGGTGGGGAATGGCACCGTCGCGGACATCGCCACGCGCGCGTTCGCGAACCTGCTCACGGCGGCGGGCAAGAAGAAGAACGTCTGCGTGGTCATCTCCGACCTCACGGCGTCCTACGACACCGGCGGCAGGCTGATCGCCAAGGCCCTCGACGACGCGCGTGCCGAGCTCGGCCGCCAGGAGCGCAACATCACCCCGGTCGATCTCGCGACGGACGAGATCTACAAGATCCTGCGGAAGCGCCTGTTCGTCTCTCTGCCCGGGCAGGCCGAGATCGACGACATCGCCGCGACGTTCGGCCGCAAGCTCGAGGAGGCCTCGAAGGCCAAGACGGTCACGCGCGGGGCCGAGGCGCTGGCGGACGAGATCGCGGCGACGTATCCCTTCCACCCGCGGCTCAAGAACGTGATCGCCCTGTTCAAGGAGAACGATCAGTTCAAGCAGACCCGCGGGCTGATCGAGCTGGTCTCCAGGCTGCTGAAGTCGGTGTGGGAACGGCCTGCCAACGACGTCTTCCTCATTGGGCCCCAGCACTTCGACCTCGGCATCGCCGAAGTTCGAGAGAAGCTGGTCGAGATCTCCGGGATGGGCGACGTGATCGCTCGCGACCTCTGGGAGGAGCAGCAGGGGGCGCACGCCCAGGTCATCGACCTGCAGGCCGGCACAGACTCCGCAAGGGAGATCGGCGCCCTGCTCCTCACCGCCAGCCTCTCGACCGCCGTGAACGCGGTCAAGGGCCTCACCCGCGAGGAGATGGTCGAGTGCCTCGTCACGCCGCTCCGGGAACCGTCTGACTTCCTGCAGGCATTCGACGAGCTCGAGCAGATCGCTTGGTATCTCCACCACACGGCCGAGGGGCGCTACTACTTCGACCGCCAGGAGAACCTGACCAAGCTGCTCCAGAGCCTGGCCAAGGACGCCCCTGCCAACCTCGTGGACGACCTCATCCGCAAGCAGCTGACCGACATGTTCAAGCCGATCAGGAAGACCTGCTACTCGGAGGTCCTGGCGCTCGCCCCGCTCACCGACATCGCCGACACGGTCCGCCAGTCGCGGGTCCTCTTGATCGTCACGCCAGACTCCAAGATCCCGCCGGACGAGGTCCAGAAGTTCTTCGACGCGATCTCGCAGAAGAACAACCTGCTCGTGCTCACCGGCGAGCGCACCGCCATGGCGAGCGTCGAGACCGCCGCCCGGCAGCACTACGCGGCCCAGAAGGCCGATGGCCGCATTCCACAGGGTCACCCCCAGCGCGAGGACCTGGAGCACAAGCAGGAGACGTACGAGCGGGACTTCTACTCGACGATCCTGAGTCTGTTCGACAAGGTGCTGTTCCCCATCAGCCGTGCAGGCAGGGAACCGCAGCTCGTGACCAAGGCGCTCGACCCGGTGCGCGACACGAACAAGCCGTACAACGGCGAGGACCAGATCGAGCGGACGCTCGTCAGCGTGCCGCAGAAGCTCTACGTCGACGTGGAGGGCTCGTTCGACACACTGAAGGAGAAGGCCCAGGACCTGCTCTGGCCGGAGGGTATCGACGAGACGCGCTGGGCGGACGCGGTCGATCGATACGCGGAACAGGCCGGCATGCCGTGGATGCCGCCGAAGGGCTTGGACAACCTCAAGTCGATCGCCTGCAACCGCGGTCTGTGGGAGGACCTCGGCAACGGCTACGTGACCCGGCGACCGAAGAAGAAGGCGACGTCGGCGCAGTTCTTCGCCGAACCCCTTATGGGGGACGCAGGCGAGGTCAAGATCACTATCCATCCGCAGAACGCCGGACCCGCACCCAGGATCTACTACGCGGAAGACGCCCCGGTTACCGAAGACAGCCCGCTCCTCAAGGACCTCTCCTACGTCACGTCCGCGCTGCGGGTCCATGTCCTCGTCCGGGATCCCTCCGGCCAGTACGAGGCCGGTGACGCCGTCACCTGGACGAACGACCTGACCCTCCGAACGAACCTCCACGATGAGGGAGCCAAGCGGACGGTCGAGCTGCTGGTCGCCCCGCGAGGGAGCATCCGGTACACGACCGACGGCAGCGAGCCGCGCGAAGGGACGCCATTCGTCAAGCCGTTCGAAATCGACGACTCGGACGTCCTCATCCGGGCGTTCGCCGAGGCGGACGGGCTCGAGGCAAAGAAGGAGTTCCGGTTCCCCGCCCGCGGGAAGCCAGGGGTCCAGATCGACCCGGCCAAGCCGGCGAAGTTCCAGGCACGGGGAGCCGCGCGGAGCTTCGACTCCCGTGCCAACACGTACGCCGGCCTGAGCGACGCCAGGGAGCGCTCGGCGACCTTCGAGGGCGTCGTCCTGACCGTGGGGCAGGGGGCGCGGAGCATCTCGGTGACCGTCGGCGAGATCGCGGTCGAACCAGCGTTCATCGAAAGCCTGCTCAACGCCGTGGCCGCTCAGTTCCCGCCCGATGCTCCGGTGACCATGAACTTCCGGAAGGCCTCGTTCCAGTCCGGGCATGACCTCCAGGCGTTCGCCGACCGGTTCGGCATCCACCTTCGTGCTGACAACGTGGAGCAGGAGTGACCGACGTCACTCGTCACGCGACGGTGGACTTTGGGGCACCGTCCGCCTTCGGGACGCACGTCCTCCGGGTTGAGATACCGGTGTCGCGCTCGGAGCCGGTGCGGATCACCGAGGACTACGGGTACCGCGGTCTGGAGGGCGGCATCCCCCGGGCAGAGGACCGCGTCATCCTGCCTCGCCACGTGTGGAGTGCGATCGCGGATGCTGCACGCCGAGAGTTCAATGAGCGCCTGAAGGCCGCCAAGATCCCCGTGGGCCGCTGGCACAGCGGCACGAACCTCGTCGACCGGCTCCTGGGCAAGGAGCTCTGTGTCCTCGCGTGGGCGGCCGAGAACGCGGCCGACGAGGAGATCCCCGTCGTCTGCAGCAAGTGGGCCGCTCTCCGGCCGGAAGAGCGGTGGTGGCTTTTCTCGATGACCGTCGCCGAGGCGGGGCTGCCGGATGACGGGAACCGAGGCTGGCGACGTGCGCTGCACCTCGCGCTGTCGGACGGCGAGAAGGCCGCCGTGTCGCGGCGCCGACCGCGGCCGGTCGAACCCGACGTCCTCTCCCTCCACCTGTTCGAGGACCAGCAGTAGGCCATGCCCGTCACACCCCTCTCGCTCAAGGATGCACCCGCACTCATCGAGCGCCTGCTCCCGGTCCAGAAGCTCTCCGCGGAGTCCTACAAGGAGCAGATGGCGGTCCACGGCAAGACGCTCACCGCCCTGGGCAGCTACTGGAAGGGTCGCAAGCCGCTGATCCTCAATAAGGCCTGCGTCCTGGGCTGCCTTGTGCCGGCCACCGACGACCCGGCCCGGGACCTCGAGATCTTCGAGAAGCTGATGGCGATGGATGACGAGTCCTTCGTCGCGCGCGCCAAGCGCCGGGCGAAGCCGCGCGAGATCCTGGCCTCGGTGGCGCTTGCGCGGATAGAGGACTACTTCACCGCGTCGCCGCGCGGCGTCCTGCCTGCTGCGTCGCCCGTCGATTGGTCGAATCCAGCGTACAAGGCAGTCTCGGTCGAGTGGCGCCGGGATGTCGGCGAGATGGACCGCCGTCGGATGGAGGCCCAGCTCCTGCCCAGGACGTCATACCGCGAGCGGGTCGATGAATCGCGGCGACCCGAAGAGGTGGGCGAAGCGGTCCATGCACACATCTGGGACGCCGTGAACCAGCACCTCGGCACAGAGGCGGGGAGCTTTCCGGAGCTCGTGGAGCAGCTCGGCATCATGCGTTACGGGCATCGGCCGCGCGTGGCCGATGTATTCGCCGGCTCGGGCCAGATCCCGTTTGAGGCAGCCCGCCTTGGCTGCGACGCTTATGCCGCTGACGTGAGTCCCGTCGCGTGCATGCTGACCTGGGGTGCGTTCAGTGTCGTCGGTGCCTCCCCCGAGGCGCGAGAGGATCTGCTTGTCGCCCAGCAGGACCTCGTCGAGCGCGTCGAGGTGGAGATCGACCGCCTCGGGATCGAGACCGACGGCGACGGCTGGAGAGGCAAGGTCTACCTCTACTGCGTCGAGGTCACGTGTCCCCAGTCTGGCTGGTTGGTGCCGCTGCTCCCGACACGGGTCGTGAGCAAGGGCTTTCGGGTCGTCGCCGACGTCGTGTCCGATCCGGTCAACCGGCGCTACGACATCGTGATCCGGTCGGGCGTCTCCGATCGCGAACTCGATTCCGCCCAGCAGGGCACCGTCCGCACGGACGGGCGCGGCCAGGATCCCTACATGGTCCACACGGTCAACGGAGTGGAGTACAAGACCAAGGTCTCCACGCTCCGCGGCGACTACAGGAAGCCTGACGGATCGACGGGCAACAGGCTCCGTCCGTGGGAAATCAGCGACTCGCGGCCGCGTTCGGGCGACATCTTCGGCGAGCGCCTGTATGCGATCGAATGGATGCGCAGTAAGAAGGGGCGTGGCGAGGAGTACGAGTTCCGATCGGTCACCGAGGCCGACCTCGAGCGCGAGCGCGTGGTCGAGCGGTACGTCGCCTCACATCTTGAGGAGTGGCAAGAACGGGGCTGGGTCCCCGACATGCGGATCGAACCTGGCGAAAAGACAGACGAACCGATTCGAACAAGGGGCTGGACCTACTGGCATCACCTGTTCAATCCCCGGCAGCTCTTGCTCGCCGCCCTTGTGAATAGCAGTCGCGACGCAAGGCTCAAGTTCGGGCTCACGCAACTGCTGAACTCAAGCGCGAGATTGTCGCGATGGAGCCAGCACGATGGTGGCGGCGGGGCGGTCAAGCAGGTCTTCGACAATCAGGCGCTGAACACGCTGTTCAACTACGGCGCGCGGGCGTCGCGCTACGCACTCGACCTCGTTGAGCTCCGAGTTCGCTCGTTTCCACTCGATCCCCAGGTCGGCTGGCAGGTCGTCGCCGAGCCGGCAGATCAGATCGACACGGACAGCGATTTGTACATCACCGACCCTCCGTATGGGGACGCGGTCAAGTACGAGGAGATCCTCGAGTTCTTCATCGCGTGGCTCCGGAAGAGCCCTCCCGATGAGTTCGCCGGCTGGGTCTGGGACAGCCGCCGAACACTCGCAATTGCAGGCGAGGATGAGGACTTCCGACGTGGCATGGTTGCCGCCTACTCCCGGATGAATGACCACATGCCGGACAACGGCCTGCACGTGATCATGTTTGTGCACCAATCCGGCTCGATCTGGGCGGACATGGCCAACATCGTGTGGGCCTCTGGCCTCCAGGTCACGGCGGCCTGGTATGTCGTCACGGAGACAGACAGTGCCCTGCGCCAGGGTAGCAACGTCAAGGGCACTGTCCTGCTTGTCTGCCGGAAGCGCGCCGGCCATGCGCGGACCACGTCCGATGAGCTGGCCTGGGATCTCCAGGAGGAGGTCGAGGACCAGGTCGCGGCCCTGACCGGCCTGAACCAGCAGGCAAAGGGCCGCTACAGGGACGAGAACGTGTTCGAGGACGCGGACATCCAGATGGCCGGATACGCGGCGGCGCTCCGCGCGCTGACGCGGTACGCGGTCATAGACGGGCGTGAAATGACCCAAGAGGCGATCCGGCCACGGGTGAAGGGCGAGGAGACGTTCGTCGATCGCCTCATCGGATTCGCCGTCAACACCGCCAATCAGGCGCTCGTGCCGTCCGGCATCGAGAAGCGCTTCTGGGACAAGCTGTCGGGCGCTGAGCGCTTCTACCTGAAGATGCTCGAGACCGAGGCACGCGGAGCGCACACACTCGACAACTACCAGAACTTCGCCAAGGCGTTCAAGGTCCGCGACTTCGACGCCTTCATGGGTGACCACCGCGCAAACCACGCCCGCCTCAAGTCCGCCGTGGAGTTCGGGCGGGGTGAGATGAGCGAAGGTTCCGAGCTGTACGGCTCGGTGCTGCGGGCGGTGCTGTACGCCGTCATGGAGCTGGTCAGGCAGGTGGACGGCTCGGAGGTCCTCGCGCACCTGACGCTCAACGTGTCCGACTGGTATGGCGACTCGACGCAGCGGGAGGCGGCGGTCGGTCTCGCCGGCTACCTCGCGAGGCAGCTACAGGACCTGCGGCCGGAGGAGGCCGCCGGCGCGCGCATCCTGCGTGAGCTGATCCTCACCCAGCGCCTCGGATGACACCGGACCCGGCGGACGCGATCCGGCGCTTCTCGTCGCGGCGCGAGCGCCTCGACCACGCGTTCCTCGCGGACCGGCTTCGCGGTGCGAGGTCCTACCACCGGATCGCCGGGTACTTCCGCAGCTCCATCTTCGAGCTCGTCGGAGAGGAGATCGCCGAGATCCCGCAGGTGCAGATCGTCTGCAACAGCGAGCTGGATGCGGCGGACATCCTCATCTCGAGGCACGTCCGGGAGGCGGCGCTCAAGGAGCGCTGGAACGACGCGGTCCCCGAGGTCGAGGCGCTCCTCCACCGGGACCGGTACCGCCGACTGCACCAGCTGCTGCGGACCGGCCGCGTCGAGGTCAGGGTCGTGCCCAAGGACCGGGTCTTCATCCACGGCAAGGCCGGAGTCATCGAGCAGGCCGACGGCACGAAGACTGCGTTCCTCGGGTCGATCAACGAGACCAAGAGCGCATTCGCGGCGAACTACGAGATCCTGTGGGAGGACACGTCCCATGAGGGTGTCGCCTGGGTCGAGGAGGAGTTCCAGGCGCTCTGGGCCGACAGCTATCCGCTGCCGGACGCGATCATCGAGGAAGTCGAACGGATCGCAGCCCGTACCGAGGCCCGTATCGAGGACCTGGCCGATCATGACCTCCCCGCAGCGGCCTTGGCCGAGAGTCCGATCTACCGAGGAGGCGAGCAGCTCCAGTCGTGGCAGCGATCCTTTGTATCGATCTTCCTCCAGCATCGCGAGACCTACGGGCGCGCGCGCCTGCTCCTGGCGGACGAGGTGGGCGTCGGCAAGACGCTGTCGCTGGCCGCAGCGGCGATCGTTGCCGCGCTGCTCGACGACGGGCCGGTCCTGATCCTGTGCCCATCCACGCTCACCCTGCAGTGGCAGGTCGAGCTCGCTGACAAGCTCGGAATTCCGAGCGCCGTCTGGTCATCGACGAAGAAACACTGGACCGACCCCAAGGGCCACGTCATTCGGACCCGCGGGGCCGAGGACATCGCCCGCTGCCCCGCCCAGATCGCGATCGTCTCGACGGGCCTCGTCTTCCACGAGTCGGAGGAGCGCGACTACCTGCTCCAGCGCCGATACGGCACCGTCGTCCTGGACGAGGCGCACCGCGCCCGCCGGCGCGGCGGGCTCGGCGAGGCGGCCGACACGCCAAACAACCTCCTCACGTTCATGCGGCAGATCGGCGCCCGCACCAGGCACCTGCTGCTGGGCACCGCGACACCCATCCAGACGAACGTCCGGGAACTGTGGGACCTGATGGGCATCCTCGGCGGCGACGCCGAGTTCGTGGTCGGCCGGCCGCCGCTGGCGCCCTGGGCGGTTGCCGACGGCGCGATCCCCATGGTCAAGGGCACGCAGGTCGCCCAGGACGAGCGCGAGGCTTGGGAGTTGATCCGTAATCCGCTGCCGCCCGGCGAGGAGCTAGCGCTCTTCCAGAACCTGCGGCTGCAGCTCGACGTGGACGATCGGACGTTCTTCACCCCGAGGACCTTCGCCTCGCTCGGCTACCTCGAGCAGCAGTGGGTCTCGAACGAGGCGCTGGTTCCGGACTTCTTCCGCGAGCACAACCCGATCGTTCGCCACACCGTCCTGCGCCGTCGCTCCACCCTGGAGAGCAAGGGCCTACTCGAGCGCGTCGGCGTGACGATCCATCCCGAGCCCGACGCGCAGGCGACCGCGTACCCTGGCGTCGGCTTCGTGGGTCTCGCGCTCCTCACGAATCACCCCTTCGACCTCGCGTACGCCGCAGCTGAGTCGTTCACGAACGCCCTGGCGGCGCGGACGAAGGCCGCCGGCTTCATGAGGGCGATGCTGCTGCAGCGGATCTGCTCCAGCTTCGCCTCGGGGATCGCGACGGCGACCCGGATGCTCGAGGGTAAGCCGATCGAGGACGAGGAGGACGCCCAGCGAGTGTCGGACGCCATGGGCGTCCTCACCGCTATGGAGGCCGGCCATCTGCGGACGATCGTTGACGAGCTGTCGCGGCCGGAGGCCCGGGATCCCAAGCTCAGCGCGATCCGGTACTTCCTCACCGAGCACCGGACGGAGGGCCGGGCGTGGCTGGAGCACGGGTGCATCGTGTTCAGCCAGTACTACGACACGGCGCGCTGGGTGGGAGAGGAGCTTGCCCGGGCCCTGCCGGGCGAGCCGGTCGGCGTGTACGCGGGCTCCGGCAAGAGCGGGATCCTCCGTGATGGGGAGTTCGCCTCGGTCGAGCGCGAGGAGATCAAGAAGGCCGTCAAGACGCGGGAGTTGCGCCTTCTCGTCGCGACGGACGCCGCGTGCGAGGGCCTGAACCTCCAGACCCTCGGCACCCTGATCAACGTGGACCTGCCTTGGAACCCGTCTCGCCTCGAGCAGCGCCTCGGCCGCATCAAGCGGTTCGGCCAGGCGCGCAGCACCGTCGACATGCTCAACCTCGTGTATGCCGGCACGCGCGACGAGAAGGTCTACCGGGTGCTCTCGCAGCGGATGAAGGACCGGTTCGACATCTTCAGGGGCCTGCCGGACACGATCGAGGACGACTGGATCGAGAGTGAGGAGAAGCTCAAGCAGATGCTCGACGAGTACATCCACCTGCGGAGTCAGGCCAAGGACGTCTTCGAGCTCCGGTATGAGCGCACGATCGACCCCGACGCGAACCGGTGGGAGCTCTGCTCGCGCGTCCTTGCTCGGAGCGACGTGGTGGACCGCCTGTCGAGGCCGTGGTGATCGATGTTCGGGAGCGGTTGGAGCTGGGTCAGATCCTGGGCCGTCGCGAGGCGGCGGAGATCAGTCTGGGGACAGGTGGTCGAAGTCGAGCCTCAGCGAGGTCTCGATGTCCCGCGCTGAGAACTCGTCCAGGTTGCCGTAGCGAAATGGTTGAAGCAGCACACCGTCGGTCTCGGCCGCTTGGAGCTGGGCTGCCTCCCACTCTCGCCATCTCGCCTCGAGCTCGGGCGTCATTCCCTCGTCCTTGGTGATGACCAGGAGTTCAGCATGCGTGCTCGTGACCGGGTCGCCAACGACACGGAGGCGCAATGACTCCAGGCTGTCCCGCGACGCCTTGCCCCGACCATTCAGCCAATCTCGAAGCGGCTTGGTCAGCGACACGGTGAGTTGCGGTGACAGGGCGGGGCGACCGCGCCGGGCGGCCAGCCTGGCAGCAAGCCTGTCGTACTCCTTGACCTCAACAAGGCCCGGTCGCGGGTCGCGGCCGACCAGCCAGCCCTTCTCGACCGGCATCTCGATACGGAGATCAGCCACCCAGTAGCCCGACGGCAGCCATCCCGCAGTCAACAGCACCAGGTGGCTGAAGTCGCCCCGCATGAGCTGGCCGATCTGGCCGGGCTGAATCCTTGGCGCGATGTCATAGACGGGCGCAACGGCGAACCACGGCTGCGTCGGACGCCCTTCCTCGTAGAGATCGCAGGTCTGGGTCGTGATCAGCCCGAACCGCGAACGCAGGTCGGGATCCAGCTCGACGAGGGCTGCGTCGCCCGCCTCCTCGTCGTCGGCGAGTCCAATCTCCCACACCGGCTCGGACTCGGACCGGTAGTAGAAGAACGGCGGCTCCTCGACGACGTATCCCTGCCGCCATTCACGCGCGGCTGCCAGGACGGCCTCAGGCCACTCGCTGGGCAGGCGGTCATCAATCATGCACGCGGCCGGCGCCGGCGAGCTCGAGACCCCCGTGCCGGCTCGGTGCGCTCCACGGGTCCCAACTCGAGCGTTGGTCCGGTCTGGATCCCCGGCTCGAACTCGCGTGACGTCCGCGCGTCAAAGACCACCCGCGACGCCAGCCTCTCGAATGCCGCGATGTCCCCGGCGTTCAGCGCCCCCATCGGCGGCGTGGTGCCGGAACGGAGCCACGATCGCGTGCCGGCGACTCCGAGCACCGCGCGGAGGCCCATGCCGACTCCGTATAGTCGCCACAGGCCGTGGACGGTGCTTGGGCGCGGGCTTGACCCCTCTCGCTGCCAGTGGAGGATGGTTGTCCGCCCGACACCCGTAGCGGTCGCCAGCGACTCCATGGAGACGTCGAAGAGCTCCATGAGTTGGTGGGCGGCATCGAGCGCAGACGTCGGCCTGGGCTCGGGTGGCGTGTGCGCTGCAGCGACCGCGTCGGACGTCAGCTCATCGAGCGTCCACCAGCCGAGCAACCTGTCGATGATGTCTCGTCCGGCGAGCCGAACCAGGACATCTCCTCCCGCCAGGTCGAAGGCCTCGGCGCCAAGCGTTGTACCGGCTGACTGCGAGATCAGGGGCGTACTGGAACGTGGCTCAGGCCAAGCACCGATCCCCAGCGTCTGGTCAGTCGGACGGCGCCACGACGGTGGCGCGTTGACGATTGCCGTCTCCACGGCCCTAACTCCTCATCGCGTCAAGCAGCTGCGGAGTAATCGCTTGCTGAAACAGCTGGAGGACGAGCCGGTGAGACCCAACGAGCCACTCATGAATGGCCAGCGCGTCGAAGGCGCGGACTTCCTCCTGGTAGACGTCCCAGTCAAGCAAGTATCCCAAGCCCCCGCCAGCATCTGCAGGCACGGCACCGTGCCTCAGAGTGCATCGGATCCCCGACCCGGCGTCGATGTCCATCTGCTGCTGCGTGCTGAGGACACCCAGCCCGATTGCTGGATGCAGGATAGGCCCTAGGAGCTCGTCTCTTATCCAGCCTTGCCAGTCCGACGGCGAGTCGACGGCCGGCCTCGTGATGAGGTCGACGTACCGGAGTCCGATCCGCATTTGGATGGCCGGTCGAAGCGTCTGGCCGACCACGTCGAGGATCGCAGTCATCCGTGGAAGGAAGTCGTCGTCCCAGGTTGTGTACGTCTTGGTCTCAAGCGCCACGCTGCCTGGCAGCAGGGCAACAATCCAGTTCCGATCCTCGGACATGGCACGCCAGCCGTTTAGGGACGTCTGCTCGGCACTCATTGGGAGATTCGGGCCGAGCCGGATGGCGATCTGCTCGCCCTTGAACGGCTCGAACAACGGGTACCGACCGGCCCGCCCCCCGAGGCGCTCGAACACCTCCAGCCCAACCCGGGGATCAGCGATTGAGGGGCTTTCCTCGATCCGCACCTGGCAGACCACGAGCTTCAGTGGGGAACTCCGCAGGGCGTCGGTGATCGGTTCCGGCAGCGTCAGCGGCATGACATGCCTCCCCTCTATCAAGTTGAACAGTAGTTGAACTCTACCATCCGCATGGTTAGGCTGCTTGGGCTGTTGGTCCAAGGGCCGAAGGTCTCGTCGCGCAGGTGGCAGGCCCGGTCTCGCTGGCTCGCAACTGACGGCCGCGCTGAGTTTCTGGCCGCGGCGAGTGTGCCGTCCGCAGTCCGTGCCACCCAAGCACTTCGGCCCGACCGCGCGGCCGCACTTGAGCTCAACACTGGCCATCTTTACCGTCGGTGTGAAGAACACCCCTTCTGCAAAGAACGAACGCCGCGCTGCGTGGGCCGTCACGCTCCGCAAAGCGCTTCGGGGTGCCCGGTGATCCGGGACGCTCCCCGGGCTCCATCGACGACGGTAGCGTCACCTGCGCCCGTCCAAGCCATCTTGACGACCACGGGTAGTAGTCTAAGATGCTTTAGTCTAAGCTCGCTTAGATAGAGGCGGGAGTGGCCCAGTCGTTCGTCGACCGTTACCAGGAGCGCGCGGATCTCGAGGACGCGTGGGCGTCCGGGCGTCCCGAGCTCATCGTCGTCCATGGGCGCCGTCGGGTAGGCAAGTCGGCCCTCCTCACGCGGTTCGCGTCGGGCAAGCCGATCTCGTACTACGTCGCGGCCGAGCAGCTGGAGCGTGACCAGCTGGCGGACTTGGGGCGCGTCCTCGGTCCGATGTCCGTCGGGTTCCGCCGCGGGCGGCCGCCGCGGCTCGCCATCCGAGACTGGGACGAGGCGCTGTCGATCGTCGCAGCGGCAGCCGCCACGCGACGGGTTGGGCTCGTTCTCGACGAGTTCCCCTACCTCGTCGAGGCGAACCGTGCCCTGCCTTCGCTCCTCCAGCGCTGGTGGGACGGCGTGGGGTCGCGGTCCAACGTCGTCGTCGTCCTCTCCGGATCCCAGCAGTCGATGATGCGCTCGCTCGTGTCGACCGAGGGCGCGCTCTACGGCCGCCCGACGCGCGCGCACCACCTTCGGCCGTTCGACTACTACCACGCTGGCCGCTTCGCCTCCGGCTGGCCCCCCGAGGACCGCGTACGACTCTACGCCGTCGCCGGGGGCGTCCCCGATTACCTCGAGGAATTCAACGCCACCCGACCGTTCCGCGACGAGCTGCTGCGCGTCGCGTACTCGCCGGGCGGCCGGCTCTTCCGCGAGGCACCGGACCTGCTGCGCTCCGAGTTCACCGAGCCACGCACGTACGAGACGGTCCTCCGCGCGATCGCGAACGGCTACCTCACACCGGGCGAGATCGCGACCCAGGCAGGCCTCAGCGGCGCGAACCGGGTGACCCCCTACCTTGACCGACTCATCGAGCTCGGCTTCGTCGAGCGGACGGTGCCGCCGCCCGAGGTGGGCCTGCCGCGCTCCCGGAACAGCCGGTACGTGATCGCCGACCCGTACCTGAGGTTCTACTTCGCGCTGGTGGACCCCTGGCGGAGCGCGATCGAGCTCGGGCAGGGCGCGGCCGTGCTCGACGAGCTCTGGGGAGAGGAGTTCGACCGCTTCGTCAGCCGGACGTTCGAGGCCGTCGCGCGCCAGCACCTCCGGCGGCTCTCGGGGACCGGCTCGATCGGGCCGTTCACCACCGTGGGGTTCTGGTGGTTCAGCGGCGGCGACATCGACGCGGCAGCCATGGCCGGCCCGCGCCTCGCGGCCGCCGGGTCCGCCAAGTGGACCCGCGAGCAGATGAAGCCCGGGGACGCGGCCGACCTGCGGAGGGACGTGGGGATCGTCGCGCCCGGCGACCGCCCGCGGCTCTTCCTGTACAGCCGCTCCGGGTTCGACCGGAACATCGCGGCCGAGGCCGACGTGACGCCGGTGACGCTCCGCGACCTGTACGCGGCCGACCTGGAGTACGAGCGGACGGCGGCTGCGCGGACGCCGGCGGCGCCGCGTCCGGGAAGGACCGGCCGGTGACCACCTTCACCGAGTCGATCGTCGAGGAGGCGGCGCTCGCCGTCCTGGGCCGGCTGGGCTGGGCGGTCCTCCACGGCCCCGAGATCGCGGCCGGGACGACGGCCGCGGAGCGCTCCGATCCGGGGTACCGCGACGTCATCCTGGAGCGGCGGCTGCGGGCGGCGCTCGCGCGGCTCAACCCGGGACTGCCGGCGGCCGCCCTGGACGACGCGTTCCGCAAGCTCACGCGGGTAGCCGGGCCCACGCTCATCGAGCGCAACCGGGCCCTCCACCGGATGCTCGTGGACGGCGTGACGGTGGAGTACCGCCGGCCAGACGGCTCGATCGCCGGGGCGCAAGCGCACGCCGTCGACTTCGAGCGGCCGGAGGCCAACGACTGGCTCGCGGTGAACCAGTTCACCGTGGTGGACGGCGGCCACGAGCGCCGGCCCGACGTCCTGCTGTTCCTCAACGGCCTGCCGGTCGCGGTGGTCGAGCTCAAGAACCCGGCGGACGAGCAGGCGACGGTCCACACCGCGTACCGCCAGCTCGTGACGTACCAGGCCCAGGTCCCCGCGCTGTTCGAGGCGAACGCGGTCCTGGTCACCTCCGACGGGACGACGGCCCGCATCGGCGCCCTCGGCGCGGGCGAGGAGTGGTTCAAGCCGTGGCGGACGATCGAGGGCAGCGCCGACGCGCCCTCGGCGATGCCCGAGCTCCGCGTGCTGCTCGAGGGCGTCTTCGAGCACCGCCGGATCCTCGACCTGCTGCGACACTTCGTCGTGTTCGAGGACGCCGGCGGCGGGGCGATCGCGAAGAAGATCGCCGGGTACCACCAGTTCCACGCGGTCAACGCCGCCGTCGAGGAGACGATCCGCGCGACCGGCGCCCTCACGGCCGGACACGTCCGCGCTGCCGAGGAGCGCGGCCGGTACGAGACGCCCTCGAGCCCCGGTGGCGAGGCGGGCGACCGCCGCGTCGGCGTCATCTGGCACACCCAGGGGTCGGGCAAGAGCCTGACCATGGCCTTCTACGCCGGGCGGATCGTCCTCGAGCCCGCGATGGCCAACCCGACGCTGGTCGTCCTGACCGACCGCAACGACCTCGACGACCAGCTGTTCGGGACGTTCGCCCGCTGCCGCGACCTCCTGCGCCAGGAGCCGGTCCAGGCGCGGGACCGCGCCGACCTCCGCGCGAGGCTCGCCGTCGGCTCGGGCGGGGTCGTGTTCACGACGATCCAGAAGTTCCTGCTCGACGAGCGGGGCGACACCCACCCCGTCCTGTCGGACCGGCGGAACATCGTGGTGATCGCGGACGAGGCGCACCGCAGCCAGTACGACTTCATCGACGGCTTCGCCCGCCACCTGCGCGACGCGCTGCCGGGCGCGTCGTTCATCGGCTTCACGGGCACGCCGATCGAGCTCACCGACGCCAACACCCGCTCGGTGTTCGGCGACTACATCAGCGTCTACGACATCGAGCGCTCGGTCCGTGATGGCGCGACGGTCCCGATCTACTACGAGAGCCGGCTCGCGAAGCTCGCCCTCGCCGAGGCCGAGCGCCCGAAGATCGATCCCGCCTTCGAGGAGGTCACCGAGGGCGAGGAGGTCGACCGCAAGGAGCAGCTCAAGAGCCGCTGGGCGCAGCTCGAGGCGCTCGTCGGGGCCGAGCACCGGGTCCGCCTCGTCGCCGCCGACCTGGTCGCGCACTTCGAGGACCGCCTCGCGACGATGGACGGCAAGGCCATGGTGGTCACCATGAGCCGGCGGATCGCGGTCGACCTGTACCGCGAGATCGCCGCGCTCCGGCCCGAGTGGGTCGGGTCCGGCGACGACGACGGCGCGCTCAAGGTCGTGATGACCGGGTCGGCCTCGGACCCGCTCGACTGGCAGGACCACGTTCGCAACAAGCCGCGGCGCGAAGCGCTCGCCGCCCGCTTCCGGGATCCGGCGGACCCGTTCCGGGTCGTGATTGTCCGCGACATGTGGCTGACGGGGTTCGACGCGCCCTCCCTGCACACGATGTACCTCGACAAGCCGATGCGCGGGCACGGCCTGATGCAGGCGATCGCGCGGGTCAACCGGGTATTCCGGGACAAGCCGGGCGGCCTCGTCGTGGACTACCTGGGCATCGCCGACGAGCTCCGCAAGGCGCTCGCCGCGTACACGGAGTCCGGCGGGACCGGCAAGGCCGCCATCGACCAGGCCGAGGCGGTCGCCCTCCTGCTCGAGAAGCACGAAATCTGCGCCGGCCTGTTCCACGGCTTCGACCACCGCGCCTGGGTGACCGGAGACGCCGAGGAGCGGCTGGCCCTGCTCCCAGCCGCGCAGGAACACATCCTCAGCCAGGAGGACGGCAAGGCTCGGCTGCTCCAGGCCGTGACCGAGCTCTCGGCGGCGTTCGCCCTGTCCGTGCCGGCCGACGAGGCGATCGCGATCCGGGACGACGTCGGCTTCTACCAGGCCGTCCGTGCGGTCCTCGCCAAGAGCGTCGCGGGTGAGCGGAAGACCGACGAGCAGCTCGACCACGCGATCCGCCAGATCGTGAGCCAGGCGATCGTGTCCGACGAGGTCGTCGACATCTTCGCCGCCGCGGGCCTGCAGAAGCCGGACATCTCGATCCTGTCAGACGAGTTCCTGGCCGAGGTGCGCGGCCTGCCCCAGCGCAACGTGGCCGTCGAGCTGCTGCGCAAGCTGCTCGCGGGCGAGATCAGGTCTCGGAGCCGGCGCAACGTCGTCCAGGCGCGCTCCTTCGCCGACCTGCTCGAGCAGGCGCTCCGCCGCTACCAGAACCGGGCCATCGAGACCGCCCAGGTGATCGAGGAGCTAATCGCGCTCGCCAGGGACATCCGGCAGGCGTCGGCGCGCGGCGAGCAGCTCGGCCTCACCGACGACGAGCTCGCCTTCTACGACGCGCTCGAGACGAACGACAGCGCGGTGGCGGTGCTCGGCGAGCCCGAGCTCCTCGCAATCGCCCGGGAGCTGACCGAGCAGGTCCGGGCCAACGTCACGATCGACTGGACCGTCCGTGAGAACGTCCGTGCCCAGCTCCGGGTGCTGGTAAAGCGGATCCTACGCAAGCACGGCTACCCGCCCGACAAGCAGGCCCGGGCGACGGAGCTCGTGCTCGAGCAGGCCGAGGTGCTGTCTGAGCTCTGGGCGGTCGCGTAGGGCTTCAGGTCTTGGCGGGCGTGAGATCGATCCGCAGCTTCTCGGCCAACGCAGCCAGCTCGTCCGGCGGCATCCGATCGCCCAGGTACGCGACCAAGTCCTCCTGGCGGGGCTGCCCAAAGACCAGCCGGTAGGCGGCAAGCGACGCCCGCAGCCGGCGCAGCTGCTCGACTTCCCGGGTGAGCGGCACGAGCGGCACCTGGCGCTCGATCTTCGCGTCCCCCTCGAACACCCAGTACGGCTCGATATCTCGGGAGTCCTTGCTCCGCACATGGGCCGACGCCTCGGTGAACATCGCGTGCCATGGGTCAATCGCCCGACGGCTGAAGGCCGCTTCGCCGTGGCGGACAGCCACGTTCTTGCGGATGGCATGTCCCTTGAACCTGTGCACGCGGCCTTCGCGCTGCTCGAGGTCGACCGGGTTCGCCGGCAGGTTCCAGTGCACGACGGCGTGGCAATAGGTGTGGAAGTCAAGACCTTCCTGGCCGACGGACGTCGAGGTCAGGACGAACGGCCAGAAGGGGGAGTTGAAGGCCGTGCGGACGCTCGACGCCCGCTGGAGCACCTTGTCGTCGTCGGTGCCGTCGCGGCCGAAGCGGACGGCGAAGCGGACTCGCATGGGCAGCGGGTCGAAGGCCAGGGACCCGTCCCGAACATTGACCTCCTCAGGGCTGTACGTGACGGCCTTGACCGACACGGCCTCGTGCACGGCGTCGGCCACGCGCTGCGCGATGACCGGCGCGTCGCGGTCGAGCTGCCCGAGCCACTCCGGGAGCAGGTGGACGTACTCGTCCAGCACCGCCTGGAGGTTGCCGCTGACCCCCTCCTCGGCGACCCGCCGCCAGTACGCGTCGTCACTCGTCGCGCTTCCACGCAGGAGCGTCATCACCTCCGGGACGTTGAACAGGGTCCGGAAGCCCCAGGCGATACGCAGGGCGGCGTCGCGAGACGCTGGCGCGGAGAGATCCGGCCTTGTGCCCTTGATGCGACCGAGCACGCGCGAGATCGACCGGAGCGCACAGGTCCCGGGGCCGCCGATCGCGAGCGCGGCAACAGCATCGGCAAGGTCCACCGGGACGCGGCCGAGCCTCGCTGGCAGCCCATCCCGCACGATCTCGAGCGCCAGCTGTACGTGCTCGGCCCACGCGCCCGCGTCGTCGCCGTCCGCATCCGAGCCGTCCGCGCTCCCCGGGCTGGCCACCGCGGATGACCTCGAGTCAAGCCAGGCGATGGTGGCGGCACGTGCCCACCGCCGCCGGTCGAGCAGCAGCGGCGCGAGGGCGTACCACCGCTGGTCCTCGGGACCCTCGGTCGCGGCGCCGCGCGTGATGGGAGCGAGCGCGGCCGCGATCCGGCGTCGCGCCTCGGCCAGCACGGTCTCGGCGATCATGGGCTCGCCGCGGCGCTCGGCACGGAGCTGCCGGACGATCGCAAGCGGGTCGGCGATCTCGGCGAGGGTCACGCACGGGTAGAGGAGCGCGAACGTCGACATGCCGGCCGGACCGCTCTCGCCCCGCCGGATCGCCAGGAGGCCCCGGAGCTTCGCCCGTTCCTCGCGCAGGTTGCGCACGTCCGGGCCGCGGCTGCGCATCATCTGGCGCTCGGCCTCGTAGCTGAGGAGCACCGAGATCGCATCGGGCACGACGTTCCAGCTCGAGAAGATCAGGCGCTTGGTGAGCGTGCGCGCGGCCTCGGTCGCCCAGGTGCCGCGCCCCTCGTAGTACGGGAGTGCCGGCGGCATCCAGAGCAGCTGCCACGCCCCGGATCCGACCGTCTCGGCGGCCAGGGCCCGGAGCCGCGCGTTGCCCGCGTCCACGGCCTCGTACGCCTCCACCGCGGCCTTGGGCAGCAGGGTCGAGAGGTCGACCTTCTCGACGAGCGAGGTGTCGGCGGCCGCCCGCTTGAGCTCGCGCTTGAGCTTGTAGTCGCTCATGAAGTTGAGCAGGTACGGAGACGACTTCCAGAAGTCGGTGACATCTCCCGTCCGCAGGTGACGGCTCACGCGGTCCACGGTTGCGAACGCGCGGACATCGCTGGTCGCGAGGCTCGCCCCCGCAAGCTCGTGGTCGGCGAGCATGCCGCTCCGGTCGCTCGTGACCGCCAGGCGCTCGGTGCGGACCATCACCCGGCGGAGGCGAGCCTCGATCTGGCGCTTCCAGCGCAGCAGCGCGCGGTTGTCGCCCGAGCCGACGTCCATCAGCGCGCGCCGGAACTCGCGCAGCTCGACCGCGAAGGCCCGCGTGTCGTCGGGGCCCATGAGGAACCGCGCCGTGCGCAGGAAGTCGGCGTAGTGATCGTCCTCCCGCTCGTCGCGCAGCGTGTACATCTTGTAGGGCGTCGCCGAGAGGAGGAGGACGCGCGCCTGGGTGTTGGTCTCCGCGTCCCGCTGGCTGAACAGGTGGTGCGTGAGGTGGCGGATGTCGTCGGGATTTTCGGGGTCCGGGTCGTCGAGGAGCTCGCGAAAGCGCTGAAACTCGTCGAGGATCACGAGGTCGGGCTCGAGCGCCTCCACGCACGAGCGGGCGAGCGTCAGGCGCAGGTCGCGCACGACGTTCTGGCGCTCGTTCCAGTCGTCGGCGAAGTCGCCGGGGTCGAACCGATCGACCAGCCGCCGGAATCGCTGGAGGAGGTCCGGCGTCGCCTCGAGCTCGCGCTTGTACGCGTCTGCGAGGCCCTTGTCGAGCCGGTGCGTGCCGGTCTCGGCGACGGCGGGGGTCCAGTGGACGCCGTTGCGGAACCTGTCCTCGCGCTGGCAGCCCCGCAGCGCCCGATACGCGCCCGGGCGGTCGAGCGACTCCCCGAACACGTACTCCAGGAGCCGGAACACGACGGTCCGCTCGTCCGAGCGCCCGCCGCGGTCGCCCATGTTGAAGCTCGTGCCGGGCGTCAGTGAGACGAAGTTGAGGCCGTTCGCGTCGAGCTCGTGGAGCTGCCGCGGGAGCAGCGTGATCCGCGTCGGGCGCTCGAACGCCTTGTCGCCGGTGACGTTGAGGCGCCGGATGTTCTGGGCCGCGATCGCGGCGTTCGAGCAGATGTAGATGACGTCGATGCGGCCCGTGCCCGCTTGCTGCAGGTGGTTGATCGTCTTGGCGATCAGGCCCCGGGCGACCAGCGTCTTGCCGAGCCCGACCTCGTCCGCCACCAGGAACCGCGTCGCCGGGTCGGGCTCCCGCTGGTACATCGCGCGGAACACGTGCTCCACGGTCCGCTTCTGGAAGACCTTGAGCCCGGCCATGACCTCGGTCTCGATCCGGGCGCCGTCGATGTCGTGCATCAGCGAACCCCCGCGTCGCTAAGGGCCGCGGCTATGGGTGTCCAGATCGCGTCCCAGCCCGCCGGCAGCAGCCCGTCCCCGTTGCCGGCCCGCGCGATCTCGCCCAGCACGCGCTCGATGTCGCGCAGGCGATCGGGATCCCGCGCGTAGGCGCGCACCAGCGGCTCAAGGAGGGCACCGCTCTCGAAGGCGGCGAGCCACTCCCCGTGCCCAGCTGGGCCAGCCCCGTGCTCAGCGGCATCGAGCGCCTCGTCGAGGTTGCCCAGCAGGAGCAGCAAGAACCGGATTAGGCTCGCCCGGTCGCTCAGGATCGAGGCTAGGACGCGCTCCGCGCGGCCCTCGGGCGCTCCCGTGAGTTCGGCAATCACCGCGAAGCGCACGTTCAACGGACCGGCCGCGAGCGACACGCCGAAGTACGGGGTCACGCCCTCCTCGCTGAGGTCGAAGGACGCACTGAGGCCCGCGCTCAGCTCCGGCGTGCGGCCGGCGCCGGTACCGACCGTGGCCGGCCAGACCTGGAGCTCGACCCCGGCCAGGTCGAGGTGGTCAAGGGTCCCGTTGACGGGCTCGCCCTGCAGCCTGAGGGTCCACCGGCCGTTCGCCGTCCTGGCGCAGACCGCCTCATATCGGAGGCCGCCGATCGTGCGGCGCAGGGAATCGAGGCGCTCGGTAAGAATCTCATCTTGCGTCTTCGGCCGCTCGTCCTCGCGCGAGGAGTCATACGGCTCCACGATGTTACGAAGGCCGATCCGGCCCGTTCGATCGCCGATCACGGCGTCCACACCACAGTCCCGCTTCCGCCCCCCGAGCTCGACGAGGAACTCGACGTTGCCATGGAGCGCGGCATCGGTGGCGTTGGCGGACCCCGTCCACAGGCGACCTTGCCAACCTGCGTCGGCGACGTAGACCTTGGCATGGAGGCCGATCAGTCGGTCAGCAGGCGCCTGGCCCTGCAACGGCGAATCTGCAGTGTCGACGTCCGCGGGTGCCGCGTTCGCGTCGCTGGCCAGCACCAAACGCTCGGCGAGGTGGGCGAGCGCCTTGCGGCCCACCCGGTCGATCTCCTCGGGACGCGAGACGAGGATGGACCCACGCCGCTTGCGGGTCAGGGCGGCGATGGCCCCACCCTTGAGGAACGGGGAGATCACGAGCATCCGGTCGATCCGGCCACTAAGTGGGTGGCGGTCTTCGGTGTCGTAGCCCAGCGGCCAGAAGCGGACCGATGAGAAGCCGTCGGGCAGCGTCCAGGTGGCGCGCGCGAAGTCCGCGCCCAGCGACCGGACTGTCGCGGCTCGTGCGTCTGGGACCGTCCGCACTGGATTGGCGAGGTCCACGAGCGCGTCGGCGAACTCCGCCAGCTCCGGGTGGCGCACCTCGGTGCTCAGGACGCCGTCGAGGCGCAGGAGTGTGTCCCACGAGCGATCCGGCGTCAGGTTCCGGCTCAGACACAGAAAGCGGAGGCTGACGGCATCGGACTCGCGATCGCGGTAGCGCAGGTACCAGACCTTGGGGTGGAAGATCGCCTTCGGGCTCGGCGGCACGACCGCGTAGACGGCCTCCTCCAGGTAGACAATCAGGCGCTGGTCGATCGGCGGGACGGTGACCTGACCGGCGCCGTGGAACAGCGTGATCCGCTCGCTGTGCTCGCGGAGGGCCTGGAGCATCGCGATCGGGTCGGCGACCGCGCTCCCGTCCGCTCGCTGGCGGTCGAACATCGCGAACGCGACCGGCGCCGTCAGCAGCGACACCAGGTCCAGCGAGTACGTCGTCCCGAGCGCCGCGTCCAGCTGGTGGCCCAAAGGAGGACGGAGGGCGTCGAGAAGCAGGGACCGCCCGTCGGGTTCGAGCATCAGGGCAGCTCCAGGGGCTGCTGGGCGCCGCGGAGGATGTCCATCACGATGCCCTTCGCCTGGTCCCACCGGTAGGTCAGGCGCCCGAGACTCGAGGCACCCGACCATCGCTCCAGGGCGCGTTCGTTGTGGAGGCGGGCGAGGGCGCCCTTCGTCTGGCGCTCGCGGTACCGGATCAGCTCGCGGGCGGCAGGGTCATCCACGACAGTGGCCGGGCTCTGGCGGGCTCGTTCGATCCATTGCCGGCTGAACCCGCGGGCCTTGTGCGGAATGCCGGGGTCGAGCTCGAGCAGCCGGCCCCACAGGACCTGCTGATCCCAGCTCGCGAGCGCGTCCGCGTTGGCGGCCATGTCCGCGGCCCACCGCCCGAGCAGCGAGCCGTAGCGCTCGACGCGTGCCGCGTCGGCGTTCGCGAAGTGGGCGGCGGACGCCTCGGCCAGGAGCCGGTTGTAGAGGAGTGACGCGCCTTCCATGACCAGCGAGAACAGCCGGGCATGCTCGATGTCGTCACGGAGCTGCTGCGGGAGCATGCCGGTCCCGATCTGCCAGGGCGCCTTCGCGCTCGACTTGCGGGTCGTCTGGGGCGTGAGGCACGCAGCGAGGAGCGAGTTGGGCGCCGACCGGCGGACTCGCTCGATCAGGAAGTCAGCCTCCGTCGCGCTCAGCTCGAACGTCGTGGCCTCGAGCAGATCTGAGGGTCGCGCCGGTATCGACGGAAGCCAGTTGTGGCGAGCAGGGTTGATGAGCTCACCGCCGTCTGACGTCCGGGCTGCTCGCTCCTCGCGGTAGTGCGCATCGAGCGAGGCGTGGTACCGGTCGGTCGATCCTGCGAACAGGCGAATGCCCCACCGCCCGAGCCCGTACCAGTAGATCGCACTCGGCAACCGCTGGAGGGCATCGCCGGCATCGATCCCGATCAACCCGGCGCTGGCGCCCACCCCGCCTTTCTTGAGGCTCGCGACGAGCTGGGTGTGCAACTCGCGGGCACGGCGACCGGCGCGCGACGACGGGACACGCTCCTCCTCGAGCTGCCGGTACATCCAGGGGATGAAGAGGAAGTAGCGGGCGCGGGTCTGGATCGTGCTGGTGCCGGGAAAGAAGTGCTCCGCGAAGGTGTCGCGGATGGTGCCGATACCGAGCTCGTCGAGCGTGCCGCGCTCACGGAACAGGTCGATGACCTCCATCATGCGGCGGCGCTCGCCGTCGTCATGGGCGAGCCAGCCGAACGACGAGGCGGTCATCGCAGATCTACGACCCGGAGTGGAGCGCTCACGCGGTGGCCGGTCCGGACCACGCGGCGTCGACTCGGCGGATCTCCTCGACCCAGAAGGCGAGCCGGTCGTCGACGCGGCGACCAAGCTTCTCGGCGAGCTCGAAGAGGCCGGCTCCGGGGATCCCGGTTTCGGCCGTTACGACGTACGCCGACAGCATCCCGCGACCCACTGTGTCCTCGTCGTCGGATACCTCTCCGAGGATCGCGAACATGGCGTACTGATGCGGTTCGAGCGGAATGGACTTGACCTTCGACGCGAGCTCGCCGTAGGTGATCGGGCCACGGCCGCCCCGGACGCGATCGCCAAGGATCCGGACGATCTCGGCCTTGGCGGCATCCCAGTCCCGACGTTCGTACCCGAACTTGAGGGTCACGGTCGAGACGTCGGTGATGCAGCAGGTCGAACCCGTGCCAATCGCTCGACCTCATCGCCCCAGGGGTCGATCGACCACATGCGCTGGCGATTGCGCATCGCCGCCCGAAGACCATCCGAGACCGCGTCGCCAGCGGGGTCGATGGGGACATCGCCAGTCAGCAACTCGACGTCCCGCATGTGGCCGTAGTCCGGCGTGCCGTCGACGGCATTCGGCATGTCCGAGATCTCGTACCGGTAGCCGCCCGTAACACGGGCGATTGACCAGGTCCCGTACCGGGGAAGGTGCAAGAACACCACGAGGTCCCCGACCTGCATGGCACCGGGTTCTGTCTGGAGAAGGCGGCGGTTGCCGCGCCAAACGTCGCGCTGATGGTCCCCGAGGCGACTCGCGCCGTGGCGCAGGCGTGCGAGAAGCTCGAGGTCCTGATCGGACCGATACCCCCAGCCCTGCCGAAGGCGACCATCGTGAAGCTCGCGCCACATGAACTCGCGGCGCGACTGGTCCGTCCGCAGCGCCCAGTACCGTGTCATCGAACCCCCAACTGACCATCTGATCGCGTCGTCGTCAGCCTACCTTCTGAGCTGTGCCAGCTTTGGTCAGTAGTGTCCCGGGACGTGGTGTAACTCGAGGCCCTTGACGGCGAGGGCCATCGCGTGGTCTTCCAGCAGATGTCTGACGTCAGCTTGGAGGACCAGCACGATGGCAACGGACAGGATCGCACTGCT
>JAJYNP010000019.1 GCA_021786265.1 Chloroflexota bacterium | reverse complement strand
CCGATCAGGGTCGTGGCTGCTGCGCGTCATCGCGCTCGGCTCGACGCTCTGCGCCCTGGCCCTTTTCCCGCCCCGGCGCCTCCACGTCGTGGGTGGCCGGATTCCGCGTCGCCGCGACGATCTGCGTCCCCGCGGTGCGCGCCTCCGTGCTGCGCGTCCGCACGCTCCCGGCGGTCGGCGGGAACTGCTCGGGCCCGCTCGCGGGATCCGTTACGGTCCGGTGATCGTGCAGGCGTGGAGATCGGTCGTGAGGGCGGCCAGCAGGGAAGGTCAGGCCTCGTCGGCGCGCTCGGCCGGGAGCGTGAACGCGAACGCCGCGCCGCCATCGTCCGGATGCTCGACCCGGATCGTCCCGCCCATCGCCTCGACGAGGCCGCGCGCCACGTTGAGGCCGAGGCCCGTCCCTCCGCTGGCCGCACCCGTCGCGAACCGGTCGAAGATGCGCGTCTTCATCTCCGCCGCGACGCCCGGACCGTGATCGCGCACGACCACGTCGAGCATGGCGCTTCCGGCCTCCCGGCCCGCATCGTCCTGTTCGCTTCGCAACGCGGCGGCGGAGGTGGGATGCGCCGCGACCGAAGTCGGGACGAGGAGCGCGCCCCCGGCGATCACGGTCGCCGCCCCGTGACCGGGTCCCCGATCCGCGCTCGCGACCGCCACCCCGCCGCGACCGGCACCCGCGACTGCGCCGCGCGCCACCGCGCCGAGGACTCCCGCTCCGGAACGGACCGAGACCGTCACCTCGACCGGTGCCCCGCCGCCGTGCTTGACCGCGTTGTCGAGCAGCGCCCACACGACCTGGTCGACCCAGTCGCGGTCGGCGATCGCCAGCCAGCCGCTCGCGTCGTCCCGCAGGTCGAATGCGATCTCGTCGTGCCCGAGGCTCTCCCACGCCCGCCGCACCATCGGCGCGAGGGCGACCACCTCCTCGCGCGGCCGCAGCGTCCCCGCTTCGATCCGCGAGACCGTCAGCAGCTGCGCCACGAGCCGGGACAGCCGGTCCGCCTGCTCGACGATGATCCGCGCCGCCCGGTCGCCATCGTGCGAGGCGAGCCGTTCGGCAAAGGCGCGGATGCTCGTGAGCGGCGTCTGCAGGTTGTGGCTCACGCCGCGCAGGAACTCGCTCTTGAGCTCCGACAGCGACCGCGTTTCCGCGTACAGCTGCGCGTTGCGAATCGCCGCCGCCAGTTGCCGGGCGAACAGGGCGAGCAGGTCGGCGTCGGCCGGTCCCCAGTCCCGCATCGGCGGGACGATCGCGCGAAGCCACCCGACCTCGTCATCGCCCAGGCGCAGTGGCTCGACGATCGTCCACGCCTCGCCGGGCACGCGTTCGTCCGACAGCGGAGGCCGCCGGTCGCCCCGTGCCGACAGCACGACCTCCACCGACCGGAACCCGAACGCGGATGTCGCGGCACGCTCGGCGGCGGTGACGAGCGGTTCGATGCCCGCGCTCGGCGACAGCGCCGCGAGCGCCTCGAGGACCTGGTGGAGCGATTCGTTCCGCGCCGACAGCGCGGCGGCGAGGCGGTTGTGGCTCGCGGCGAGGCGCCCGAGCTCGTCGTCGGTCGGCGCGACCACCCGCGCGGACAGATCGCCCGCCTGCAGCCGGTCGAGCGTCTGCGTCAGCTGGCGCATCGGCGAGATCAGCCCACCGGCGAATGCGAACGACAGGAACAGCGCCCACAGGACCGTCAGCGTGAGCGCGAACGCCAGGACGACCGCGACGTCCGAGCTTCCGGTGATGGGCATGACGAGCGCGAGGTAGCCGATGGTCTGGCCGGATGACGCGTGAACCGGCACGACGGCAATGGCCGACCCGCCCGACGCTGTCGTCATGCCGCTGGCGGCCTGCGCCGCTCCCTCGGGCAGGCTCGCCGGCGGATCGTCGCCCGCCGTCGCCTGGACGACCCCGTCGACGGCGAAGACCGTCACCGATCCGCCCGCCATCGTCGCGAGGCGGCCTGCGATCGTCTGGTCGGGAAGCTGGTCGACCGGCAGGCCGGCGACCTCGACCCGGGCCAGCGCAAGTGCGTCGGACTGGACCTGGGCCGTCGACGCCGATCCCGCGCGCCACGCGTCGACCACCCCGAACACGAGCACCGGCAGCAGCGCCACCGTCGCGAGCGCGAGGAAGAGTCGTGTCTGGATCGGCAGCCGGCTCATCGGTCAGTGCCGGCAGCGGAGCCGGCGTCGGGCCGCACTCATGGGGGCAGCATATCAGCGGCCAGACCTGTCACTCGGCCCGCATCCGGCATTCGTCGACCCGGGGTCGTACGGCGCGCGCAGTCGGAGGCGAGCCAGCCGACTGCGACGTGGCGGTCGTCAGTTGACGAGCTTCAGGACGTAGGATCCGGCGAAGAGTGACCGGACGAAGTGGCGCGTACCGGGACGATACGTGCGCGGGTCAGCGGACGAGCTGGACGGCGAGATCTGCTCCCGCGAATCCCGGTGAGGTCGTCGTCGGCCCGAGGAAGAACCGCTGTCTCCAGACGCCTTCAAGGTCCTTCCCGCCATCACAGCCCGTGATCTGGAACCCGGTGAACCCCACGATGTGGTAGTAGGCCCCGTCTCCCGTTCCTCCGGCGTAATCCCAAACGGGCACGGTCACGACGGGGCTGTGCGCGATGATCCAGTCGCAGTTGGCCGCCGTCTTGTTCCCCGGCAGGCTACCGATGAAGTCCTGGCTGTGGCCGACCTGGCTGCAGCAGCCGAAACTGTCTCCAGGCGTCGGGTCACTCGCCCCGCCCGGGTGGCCGATCTCGGTCTGCAGGAAGACCTCACTCGGATCGCACCCGTCGTTGGGATCCATGCCCAGCCCGTACCCGGCGCACTTGCCGTGGGCGCCGAGCTTCAGCCAGCCGAATCCACCAGGGACGTTGAGTGTTCCCGGCGTGAGGTGCTGAGGGTAGCAGGGGCTCGTTGGATCGCTGCTGACCGGCCCCGAACATGTGGATCGTCCGTTGAAGAACGCCTCGGCGATCCCGGCAGGGAACACGCCACCGCCGGGTGGCCCCGCGTTGTAACCGCCCGTCGCCGTCGCCGTCGAACCGGCAGACCACGTGTCGGGGATCAACGCCCCGTGGAAGAACGCCGCCCATGTGCGGCTCGAGTTGACCGTCACGCCGACCGAGCCCGCAGGAATCGAGCCTGCGCCGACCCAGCCGATGACCGCCCCGTCCTTGTCGACGTACGCCGGCCCGTTCGGGGAACCGAACGTGAGGGTCGTGCCCCCATTGAGCTGGATCGACGTGGCGATCGCCGACCGAACGTTCGTGTCCGTGCCGTTCGTGGTGTCCCCTGAGATCCACTCGGCGACGATTCGGGCGCCGGCGAGCGCGGCGAAGTCCGACGCGTTCTGGGCGGCCCGCCGCTGAGCCAGCGCGTAGCCGCCGTCCACGGCAAGCCCGATCGCCGGGATCAGCCCGAAGGTCACCAGCAGCACGAACAGGACGAGCGTCTGACCGCGCTCACGTCCTCTGCCCCGCCGCTGCTGCAACATCATGCTGCTCCTCGTCCTAGTTGATGACCATGGTCGCCGACCCTGAGGTCGTGAACGACCCGAACAGCTGACTGATCACGGGAGTCAGCGGGGTGAACGTGAGCTGTACCCGGACGGAAACGAGGTTTCCGGTGGCACCGGTGCCCGGGGTGAGCGGGTCGGACGCGCCCGTGCAGGCGCTGCCGGAGGTCCAGTTTCCCGTCGGGGCTCCGTTCGCGGGGCTGTCACAGCTGATGTAGACGGCGGCGATGGGCCCGAACGGCGCAACCATCCGGTTTGCGGCGGACAGCACATCCGCCTGCAGGTGGGCGGCGTCAGGTGGGCACACCGGCCCGTCAGTTGTGTTGCAGGCGGAGTTGAAGAGCGGGTTCGACGGGTTGCTGGACCAGCCAATCCAGCTCGCTTCAACCGCCGCGACGCGCGCGCCTTCCCTCGCGGCCTGGGACAGGACGCTGTCCATGTAGACATAGCGGCCGGCGTCGATCACGCCGAACACCATCATCAGGAAGATCGGCAGGACGAGCGCGAACTCGATGAGTGTCTGCCCCGCGGCAGCGACGCGACGCCTCCGTGCGAACGAGACAGACAAGCCGCTCATTTCTGTGGCTTTATGGATCTGCTCGTGCTGGCCGTGCACGTGCTGGTGGTGATGGTCAGCGTCACGGTGTAGCTCGTGCCGTTGTTGCCAGTGTCCGGATACTGGTGGGAGGTCGGCGTTCCACCCCCCTGCTGGCCGTCCCCGAAGCTCCATGACCAGTTGGAGGGCTGGGGCTGTCCCGTGTAGGAGCCCTGGAACGCCACGTCGTAGTCGTTGCCGGTCTGGTACTGGAAGCTCGGCGAGACCGAACAGGTGGGGAGCGTGGCCACGATCGTGGCACTCTCGGAGCCGCAACCGGACTCGGCAGCATTGTTGTTGCCATCGCCGGGATACGAAGCGGTCCACAGATAGGTCCCCGTGGCGGTGGCCGCGTAGCCGGACGTCATGGAGGCCGTGGCCCCGCTCAGCGGCACGCTCACCGAGTAGATCGCGTTCTGGCACGTCGTGTCCCCGGGGCCGTACAGATTGAACGTAACCGACCCTGTTGGAGCGCTTGCCCCGTTCAGGGTGGCGGTGTCCGTGAGGACCGAACCAGGGAGACCGCCGGACGACGGGACGGTCGCCAGGGTCGGCGACGCCTTGGCCACGCCCACCGTGACGGACTGCGTCGTGGAGTTGCTGCCGGCAAGGTTCGTGACCTCGAGCGTGATCGAGTAGGTGCCGGCGCTCGCATACGTGTAGGAGGTCTGCTTACCGGTCACCGGCGGGAACGGGTCGAGCCCATCTCCCAGATCCCAGTTGTAGCCGGAGATCGCGCACATCCCGCTCGTTGGCGAGGATGACGAGGCATCGAGGGTGACGGTAAGGCCGGCGACGGTCGCCGAGAAGACCGCTGTGGGAGGCGTCGTGCAATTGCCCGACGTCTCGCCCGTCCCTGGCGCCCACTCCGCCACGGCGGCCGTCGCGGACGTGCCCAGCTGGAAGCTGCCTCCGAACATGTTGTTGATGAGCGGCGTGAGGAACGTGAACGGCTCGGAAACTGAGACCGTGATCGTGTTGCCCGTGCCGCTGCCCCCGAGTGCGTTCGCACAGGAGATGGGAGCGTCGGTAGGATCAGCGCAGCTGGTGGTAACCCCGAGGGTGCCTTCGCCCGCCTGCGCCTGCGCGTCTGCCTCCTGCGTCGCGTGCGTGACGATCCCGGTCGTATCGGTAGGGTTGCCCGCACCGTACGCCGCCCCTTCACGGGCGGCGTTGTTCACCTGGATGTACGAGAAGAACAGGCGGCCGAAGTCCACCGCGACCAGCGTCAGCAGGAGCAGGACCGGGAGAACGAGGGCGAACTCGACGAGGGCCTGACCACGGCGGTCACTGTGTCGCCGTCGCATTGACGGCACGGATGGTGCGGTGGCGCGCATGTCCGCAACGGTCGGGTCCGAACCTTATCGCGAACCTTGCCTCCAGCGCGGCGATGGTACCGACCCGCCCCTGACGATTGTGCCGGGCGATCCGGTACTCGACGATGCCTGTGCGCCTTCCCGCGTGCACGCGCACGGGGCGGTGCGAAGGGCCGACGTCCCTGAACTCGCCGACCCTTCGTCCGCCCGGAAGTCAGTTCACGAGCTTGAGCTCGGGAGCACCGACGGGTGGGCACGAGGAGCCGAGGCAGTCGGAGATGCTGAGCCATGGATATTGGAGGCTCCCCTGCGGCGGCGGCATGAACCAACCATCGACATTGCTGTCGTTGCCATCCTTGCGGAAGCCGGTCACGTGGAATAGTGCCCAACCATAGAAGCAACCGTTCGTGTGCGACCCGTCGCTGCACGTCGAGTGGCCGGCCAGCGGCGGGCCTGTTATCGGGACGGGTAGCGTCAGACCGACGATGCAGTACCCAGCCTGGCTGATCGCACCATTGTGGTTGCCCTGGTTCTGCTGACCGATGTAGTCGTTTGGGGCGTACGTCACGACGGTGACATCTTGCTGCGGGCATCCCGGAACGCCGTTGAGGTATCCGATCTCCTGCAGGTAGCTCACCACGGCCGCCGTGTTGACGTTGGGCCCATACAGCGTCCAGGCAAAATCGCCCGTATCCTCCGGATAGTCGCCGTGATGGCCGTCCCCGAAGACGCAACCTGTGTCGGGGCAACCGGCTTGCGTGAAGGCGGAAAGCGGTTGGCCGTTGGCGCCAAAGGCGAGGCTCGAGAGGATGAAGGGCGCAGCCTGCGTCGCTGTATCCGGGTTGCCGGCGACTGCACTGGCAGTCACTCCCACCTGCCACGTCGGCTGGCCGTAGATACCGGCAAAGTAGTTCTGGTGGGGCGCTCCGATGTCGACCTTGATGGTGTTCGTCGGATAGGTCACAGTCACTGTCGCGCCATTGACGCCGTTCGAGTAACCGTTCGTGGCCGCGACTCCCTGCGCGATGGTG